>DYMC01000242.1 GCA_020721745.1 Lentisphaera sp.
TTCTACCGGGACAGCAATGGAAACGAGGTGGAGCTGATCATCAGGGATGGACGCAGGCTCGTTCCTGTCGAGATAAAGTCATCCGCTACGTTCAATGAAGAGTTTGTCAAGGGAATCTCGAACTTCAAACTTGTTGTCGGCGAAAAGTCAAATCCCGGAATAGTCTTCTATAACGGAGACAGAAGCTTTTCATTCCACGACACCATCGTCCTCAATCCACTTTTACATGCCGATAAGCTTCCCTGAAAGAAAGTAAAATTCATCTCAGTCTTCTTGAGAAATTGAAGTCGCCTGCCGGGATGGAGCGCCAGGAGCGGATTTCCGCGGCAGGATCGGGGGAGTGGACAAGGTCGGCTGCGAAAATCGCAGGAGTTCCACCTGGCAGTTCGAGCCGGAAGGGCCTGGCAGGATATAGGATTGTGAATCCGTTTTCATTCTCCACCAGCAGGTCGAGTCCCCTGCGCTCGGAGATGCGTCTGCGTCCTGCGCCTATCCCGCATCTGCTCTGCATCAGGCGGGGTCTGCCGAAGACATAGACAGCGAGGGGCAGCTCGCATGCGTCCAGAAGCTCTTTGAGCTTTGTCTGGTCGGCCTCGGGGGAGGCTGTCGCCATGCATGCTCCATGCGAGCGGAGGACTTCCACGGAGAATGAATTGAGGACTGCGAGGCCGGGGCCGGCGGACCATTTTGCATGCAATTCACCTGCGATCGGGATTTCATCGAGATTGTTGAGTTCCAGTTGGATTCCGTTTTGCGTGCAAAATCCAATGATAGAAGATATCTGGCCGATGTCTTTTTCATATATGACCTGTGGCAGGGCGATGATGAAGTTTCCAGACAGGGCATAGGCCGACGACTTCGCCTCCGCAAGGCTTTTGCATTCGACGATGAATTTAAAATCGAATTCCTGTCCCTTGAAGATCTTGGTCTGCGCCGCCGAGATTCTGACCTCCTCGAAACCGAATTTTCCTCTGCGAAATTCGCAACGACGAACTGTCCGGCGGATTTTCTCCAGCAGTTCGTCCGGCAGAGCAAACTTGAGGGACTCTTTCGGTTCTTTCGACATTTTGTTCAGGAGCGCGGCCACAGTGCCCTGGACCCTGGAGAAGTCCGACGGAGAGAGGAGGAATTCCGGGAAGGACGAATTCTCCTCGATTGAAATGTCCTTGAACTTTTCTCCGACGGAATCGAGGAGCTCCTGCGATAAAATGAGATTCTTCTTGCTCCCCTCGTCGCGGCGTTTGACCATGACTTCGCTTGAAAGCGACCTTGCGCTTTCGTGGTTCAGCAATGTCATGCGGACTGCGATTTTTCCGGCGGACTTCTCCTCGATGGCTACGGTGAGCGAATTTGCGGGCTTGTCCTCCGTGCCGCCTCCCGGCGGTTCCGCGGACTTCGGTCTGGAGGAGTCGGCGACGAGGCTGTCGGTCTTGCCGAGATAAAACGAATCGGTCATTTCCCTGCCCGCGTATGATCCGAGCTGCGATGCGTTGACGGCTTTAAAATGCGAGTCGCGGATTGTCTTGACGGTGCGGACCGCATTTGCGACCCATTCGGCATTTTTGAGGCGGCCTTCGATCTTGAGGGATGCGACGCCTATCCTGGAGATTTCCCTGATATGCTCCAGGAGGGAGAGGTCTTTCATGGACATGGGCCTTGACTTCCCGCCGCTGTCCGCGTCGGTCCATTCCATTCTGCACGGGCTTGCGCAGAGTCCGCGGTTTCCGCTTCTTCCCCCTATCCAGCTTGATAGCAGGCAGCGTCCTGAGATGCAGAAGCACATTGCGCCCTGGACGAATATTTCGACTTGTATTCCCTCGACGGAGGCGGCGGACTTTATTTCCTCTGCGCTCATTTCGCGCGCTAGGATGACGCGGCTGGCGCCGAGCTGTCTTGCGAATTTCGCGCCGCTGGAGCTTGATATTGCCGCCTGGGTGCTGAGGTGAAGCGGGATTTCCCCGAGATGTCTTCGGAACTCCGCGAAGCAGAGGTCCTTCACTATCAGTGCGTCAACGCCTGCGAATTTCGCAAATGCGTAGTAGCGCGCAGCCTCGGCGAGTTCGCGCTGGGAGATGTCGGTGTTGAGAGCCAGATAGGCCTTGACATTCATCCCATGCAGTTTTTGGACGAGCCCTGGGAGCTCCTTGAACCCGATGTTCCCGGCCCTTCTGCGGGCGTTGAAGTCGGAAAGACCGAAATAGACGGCGTCGGCCCCGGCCTCGGCGGCCGCAACCGCGCATTCGAGGTCTCCTGCGGGAGCGAGAATTTCGGGGGGATGTCCAGGGAGCATCGTTTCACCGTTTAAGCGTTCAGCGTTTAACCGTTCAGCGTTTAACCGTTCACCGTTTAACCGTTCAGCGTTGTGGGCGGGCTCCTAGATTTCAGATCTCAAATTTCAAATCTCAGATTTCAAATCTCA
>DYMC01000031.1:0-7047 GCA_020721745.1 Lentisphaera sp.
TTATGACAAGTAGAATGAACTCAAAAGGTCAGGCCTCCAAATGGGGACGCGACCATAAAGTTCGCTGGTTGGGACCTCGCAGACCATCGCGGTTCGCGACGGCAGGCTACTCTTGGGCGTGTGGCAGGGGATATATTTATGCGAGTTCGACGGTCCGAGGACGAGGACGGTGGAAATCACATTTATTTGATTTTTGGCCCAATCCGCTTTGACTTGGAGAAAATGGACGTTATAATAAAAAAAAAAAATCCGGAGTCATGACATGACAATAAGAAAGCTGCTGTCCACTCTGTGTCTTCTCTCGGTTCTATCCTCTCCATCCATGCTTTCAGCCGACAGCACCGATGTCTCCACGGCCGTCGCGCTGTCCAGGAAGCTGAATGATCTGAAGATGTTCGACTTCTCCTTGTATCTGCTCGATAAGACCATGAAGGACAATCCCGGCGAGGCGGACAAGGTGAAGATACAGATGGGGCTGACCTTCTTCGCCCAGAACAAGATGGACGAAGGGGAGAAACTGGTCAACTCCATTCCCTCTTCGAGCAAGTATTTCGTGGATTCGAGGCGCGTGATGGGGATCGAGGCCATCAAGAAGGGCAAATACGACATCGGCATTGCCGCACTGGAGGGTTATTTCAAGGTGAAGATCCCGGCCCCCCCGCAGGATGAAGACGGCAAGAACGACTTCCTCCAAGCCTGGCAATACATAGTGGCGGCCTACCAGCAGAAAAGGGATATGAAGAATGTCGAGAAGGTTCTCAAATACAAGGATGCCCTCGAGCCGAAGGACCCCAAGGAGGTCTCTCCGCTGGGGGACAGGGAGGGCAAGCTTCTGTCCATACAGCTCAAGCTTGATGTGGCCCAGGATCTCAAGGAGGAGGGCAAGCCCGGATGGCAGGCGACCGCCAGCGAACAGCTGAAGCCTCTCGACGACCTCAAGTGGAACCTGGACTCGATATTCGCCATGGCCGAGGTCGAGCAGGCAAGGGCGTTCTACATTCTCGACAGATTCGACGACGCGCTCAAGAAGCTGCAGGACCCCAAGACGGTGCAGATATTGAACGGCTTCGACGATGCATTCAAGCATGAGAAAATGGCCTCCAGCGCCCCGTCTGTCTACGCGGCATTCGTGGAAGGGCTTGTCTACAGGGCGCAGGGAGACAAGGCCGCGGGAGACGGTGACAAGATAAAACTCTACGGCAATGCGCTGAGGAAGTTCTATTGGATAATCTCGAACCACACCGGCTTCCCTAAGCTCGAAAAGGTCATAGGCTGTTTTTCCGACGTGGACCAGAAGCTCAGAGCCCTTGGTAAGAACCCAAAATACCCCAAGGAGGTGATGGACAGGTTGAACAGCACCATCTCTTTCCGCAAGAAGGAGGCCGACAGGCTCTTCAGCGAGGGGAAGTTCACGCAGGCGATCCCGATCTATATCGAGGAGCTAAGGAGGTCGAAGAAGGGCGACTCCGGCGCCGACAATCTTGCAATGCTCTCCTACAGCTACATAAAGACGGAGAAGCCTCTGGAGGCCATGGCCGTCGCCTGGTATCTCGGAGAATACTTCCCGAAGTATTCGAAGACTTCCGGAGCGCTCCTGCAGGTCGGGGAGTATCTCTGGAGCAAGAAGGAGTTCGACGACGCGCTTGTGCTCTACAGGTATTATCTGAAAAGCTGTCCGACGGACCAATACGCAGGTGCGATATCGGCCCGCGTGGCCAAGCTGTTCTACGACAAGGCCGCCGAGGCGGGCAAGGCGGCGAGGGCGCTTCCTCCCGGGCCGCAGAAGTCGGCCAAGAACGCGGAGGCTCGCCAGGCCTTTATAGACGCGGTACCATACTACCAGAACATCATAGACAACTTCCAGCACACTGACTACGGAAGGAGCGCATTCTATCTCCTTGGCCTTTGCCACTACAATTCAAGGGACTATCTGAAGGCCGCCGATGCATTCCTCAAGTTCTGCGACATGGAGTCGAAGATGCCCAAGGAGAAGATACAGCTAGGTGACATAGCCGACTCCAAGCTGAGGGCTGCGGAGTCATGCTTCCAGCACGCAGGGGTCAGCGACAAGGAGGCGAAGGCACTCAAGGAGAAGCTCATGCTCATCGAGGCCGCCCATGTCCCGGTGGCTGATGTTGCGGCCCTGCCGCCGGCGGGGGAGCAGAAGGCGCCCGAGGCGCCGCAGCCCGAGGAGCAGCCCGAGGAGCCCAGGATGGCGGAGCTCGGCAAGAATTCGAAGGAGATGGCGCCGGACGAACTCAAGAAGAAGATCGGTGAGCTCGACGCGGAGGCCAGGAAATACTACACCGAGGCCATAAGGCATTGCGACGAGTTCGTCAAAATGACCGAGAAGGGCGGGATCCTCGCATCCGACACGTCGAAGAAAACCGTCGCTGCCAAGGAGAACGCCTCGTCGCTGGTGGGCTGGTCCTACGACGGCCTCAAGGACAAGGGGAAGGCCATAGCGGCGCTGAAGAAGTTTGCCGACAGTTATCCAGACGGCAAGCAGACCCCGGCCGCCATGCAGAGACTGGGCATACTCTACGGGGAGATAGGCAAGTTCGACGACTCCTCCAAGGTGCTGGAGAAGCTCTCCAGCAAGTTCCCCGAGAGCAGGGAGGGCAAGCAGGCCATGCCCATGCTGGCGAAGAGCATGTATGAGATAGGCAACTATGCGAAAAGCATAGAAGTCTTCAAAAAAATGATAGACCAGAAGGCGGTAATATCAATATTCGACCTGAGATGGGCTCTCGACAATCTTTCCGACTGCAAGGGGACGCGCCCGAAGGAGGGCTCCGAACTCGCTCTCGCCGCAGGCAGGATGCTCCTCGAAAAAATCGAAAAGCCCGTCATGGAGGATTGGCTAGGAAAGTCCCGGGCCGCCCAGATGGCGAACGACCCCAAGGCGCAGAAAGCCGTGATGACCGTTCTCAGGGAGAAGATCACATACGACTGCGCCGAAGCGGCGTTCTACGCGGAGAACCCCAAGGATGCCATCCAGTATCTCGATGCCCTCCTGAAGAACGACAACACACCCTACTACTATGACGCGAAGTTCCTGAGAGCCAAGGCCTACAGAACCATCAAGGATTATCCAAAGGCTCTCTCCGACTACGGCGACATAGGCCTGGCCGCGAATGTCGCGAAGGCCATGTCGGTCTACTACAGGGCCCAGTGCATGATAGCCGAGGTATTCATGGAGCAGAACGAGTTCAAGAAGGCGACAAGCTCGATAGACATGATGGCGGCCACCGACATAGACGCCTGGAGTCAGGACGAGAGGACGAAGGCTCTGCCCATCGAGGAGAGGGCGGGGCAGATGGAATGGATGGAACACGCGATACGGCTGGCCGCCGAATGCTACTCCAAGCTGGGCGACAAGGAAGCGAAGGGCAAGATGGCGGAGAAGTACAAGAGATATTTTCCGAAAGGAAAATTCCTGTCCGAGATTGAAAAACTTTGAAAGTAATTTAAAATACCAAGGAGACATGAGGATGAAGATGAAACGATTTCTGGTGTCGGCTGCCGCTCTTGCCGCAATCTGCGGAGCCTATCTCGTTTCCGGGCAGGAGATAACAATACACAAAAAGGAGGGGGCCGCGGCGAAGGGGATCTTCGTCAAGGCCGATCCCAACGGCGACCTGTGGATAAAGGTCGGGCAGGTCCAGCAGAAGGTCAAGGCGGTGGACTATTCCTACGCCCGCCTCAAGGACAAGCCAAAGGACGTGGATGCCGCTGAAAAAGTGCTGGCCTCCAAGAACTTCGCGAAGGCTGCGGCGGACTTCGCGGCGCTATACGAGAAATACAGGTTCGTAGGATACGACGTGCTCTGCATATGGGGCGAGTCCAGCGCGTTGGCCGCGCAGGGCAAGAAGCCCGAGGCCATAGCCCGACTCAAGGCTCTCGACAAATACGAGCTGGTGGACGATGAGAAGGCGACCGAGTTCTTCGACTCCAGAAAGCTCCTCGCCAACCTATACATAGACGAATCCAAGTTCGACGATGCCCTAGCCATACTTGGCGAACTGGGCCAGGCGAACGACGACGACATGGCGACTTTCGGATTCAATTCCAGGGGCAGCATACTGCTCAAGCAGGGAAAGAAGAAGGATGCCGTCCTGATGTTTCTCCGCACGGTTCTACTCTTCCCGGTGGAGAACAAGGAGAGGCCAAAGGCGCTCGTGCTGGTGGCCAACACCCTCAAGGAGATGCAGGACAACCGCGGTGGCATATTTGCCGAGATGCTCAAGAGCGAATATCCGGGAAATCCGCTCATCGCAGAATTGAAATGATTTGATTTTTCCGCTTGGAAGGCTAGGATATTTCAAACCCAATAGTATTAACAAAAGAAAGAGGAAAGGAAAGATGAAAAGAACCCCGAGGCAAATCTTGTCGCTCTGCGTGGTCGCGTTTTTCGGAATGGCCGTCTCCTTGGTCTTCGTCAATCAACTCGGTGCCCAGGCGCCGGCCGCGCCAGCAGCAGCCCCGGCAGCCCCGGAGCCGGAAGCCGCCCCGGCCGAGGGAGAGGCTGCGCCGAAGGCCCAAGGGACATCTTTTCTGGATGTGGTCATGGGAGGCAATGCGGTGGACAAGACCGTGTGGTTCCTGCTTTTCGCCACTTCGGCCGCCACAGTGGCCCTCATCATAGACGGCGCGTTGACCATCAAGATGGACAAGATCATGCCGCAGCACCTTGTCGTATCCGTTAGAGAAGCCCTGAACAATGGAGACCTCGGAGCCGCTCTCGACGCATGCAACGCCTCGCCAGGGCCATTCTCCAACATCCTTTCGGCAGGATTCAACAACGTCTCCGAGGGGTTCGACGTGATCATGGACTCCGTCTCGTCGGCGGCGGACATGGAGAACGAAAAGCTAATGCAGAGGGTGAACTACCTCAACGTCTGCGGCGCCGTCGGCCCCATGCTCGGTCTTCTCGGAACAGTCACAGGGATGGTCAGCGCTTTCGCATCTCTTGCAACCGCGTCCGGCGCGGCGAAGCAGACCCAGCTCGCCATCTCCATCTCGACAGCTCTCTACACCACGGTCGTTGGGCTTCTGATCTCCCTGCCCGCGATTCTCGCGTTTACCTTCATCAAGAACAACGCGGCAAGAATCATCCTCTCGATGGAAGGCATGACCTACGACCTCATCAAGGTCCTCAGGAACGCCGAAGTCGTGGAAGACGAACAGCAGCAGTAAGCTCCATAAAACCCTAGAAGGGAGTTTACACAGATGGCAAGAAAGAGAAGAAAGAACGAATACGGCGAGGCGGCGATGCCAATATCGGCGATGATCGATATCACCTTCCTCCTCATCATCTTCTTCGTGGTGACTGCGGCCATGGACAAGGAAATCGAGGACGAGGCCATCCTCCTCAGCAAGGCTCCGCATGGGAAGCCAGTCGTCAAAAAAGACCCGAGGAGCGTGGTCGTGAACGTCAGGAAGGACGGCTCGGTGAACATCAACGCGGTAGAAAAGTCCATGGGAGAAATAACGACCACTCTCACCGTAGCCGCAAGCAAATGGGGCAACGACATGCCTATTGTGATAAGAGGTGACAAGGATGTCCAGCACTACCACATAAGAAAGGTGATGGATGCGATAACCAAGACCGGGCTCTACAGGGTTCGTTTTGATGCGCTAATAGAATAGGGGGCTGAGACAATGGCAAGGAAGAAGAGAAGAACTTTCAACGTGAAGGAAGGGGAAATGCCCCTCTCCGCCATGATAGATGTTGTGTTCCAGCTTCTGATCTATTTCGTCGTGACACAGAAGCCGATAATCGAGAACACGCTGCTGTCCGTGGATCTGCCAGCGCCGGGTGGCAAGCCCAAGGACAAGCCAGTTCAACTCTTCACAATAGACGTCCACAAGATAATGCCTGATCCGAAGGAGGATCTCAACGTCTACTATGTAAACCAGCAGAAGTGGAACTTCGACGATCTCAGGGCCCAGCTCATAAAGACTGGCGAGCTGGATCCAAAACAGACGATAATCGTGAACTGCGGCCCGAACGCGAGGCACCAGAAGCTCGTCCAGCTTCTCGATGCATGCTCACAGGCAAACCTCACCTCCATCAACGTGGTCAACGATCTCACCATAGAGTTCGCTCCGGCACCAGGCACCAGATCCAAATAAAAAACATAAAGGAAGATGCAATGGTCACAGCCATAGTCCTCATCAACGTGGAACGTCCAAAGCTCAAGGAAGTGGTCAGGGAGATTCTCGCGATAGACGGAGTCTCGGAACTGCACACAGTCGCCGGTGAATACGACCTCGCCGCAATAGTCCGGGTGAAGGACAACAACCACCTCTCCGAAATCGTCGTCAACAAAATGCCACACAACATACCGGGAATAGTCCATACGAAAACCCTTGTCGCCCTGCAGTCGCAGGCGAAGATAGACATCGAGGCCGCCTTCGGACTCAAAGGCTGACGCTGTTGATTTTCGCGGATAGAATCCGTGGAATATATGGGGACGATCCAGAATCGGCTCCGAAAAAAAACAGCACCCCTATCGGGGGAGGAGGCAGCCATGAAAAGGCATCCGAGAAAACTCCAGCTCCAGAAATCGGAAACTCCAATCTCGGCGATGACCGACGTGGTCTTCCTGTTGCTCGTTTATTTCGTCGTCACACAGTCTCCTATCATGGAGAATACACTTCTGGCTGTGAACCTTCCGAGAGACGCTCGCAACCCCAATATCGTCCGCAATCCCTCCGTTCTCTCTATCGAGGTGAGCAGGCTCTCCGACGATGTCGAACAGGATTTGGACCTCTACGAGATCAACGGCCAGAGAATGGGATTCGACTCCCTGAAGGCAAGTCTCGGCAGAACCGGCGAATTTGACCCGGAAACGACGGTGCTTGTAACCTGCGGATCTGATTCTATGCACCAGAAGCTCGTCAAAGTTCTCGATGCCTGCTCCCACGCTGGCCTCGACTCGGTGAACGTGACCAGCCGCAAATGAAAATTTAGATTAGCGAATACTGTCCTTCAGTCTTCGCTCCTTGAGCTGCGCCGGAAAAGTCGCCCTCCGCCCCGCC
>DYMC01000031.1:7147-16281 GCA_020721745.1 Lentisphaera sp.
CCTCTGTCCTCTGACCTCTGTCCTCTGACCTCTTCCACACCTCCCCCTCCCATTTTTTTCGTCTTTTAGCGCCTCACGCGATTGAATTATGGCGTTCAGGAATTAGATTCCATGTCTTCCATCTCAAAACAATACCGGAGGAAGGATGAACGCCATAATTGAAATCGGCGGCAAGCAGTTTGCCGTCAAGGAGAATGATGTGGTCGCCGTTGACCGCATTGATGCGGAGAAGGGGCAGACAGTCGCAATAAAGGAAGTTCTCGCCGTCGGTTCCGGCACCGGAATGAAAATCGGAAAACCACTTGTGGAGAACGCCGAGGTCAAAGTTGAAGTGCTGGACCACGTCCGCGGGGACAAGATCGTCGTCTTCAAGAGGAAACGCCGCAAGGGCTACAAGCGCAAGCAGGGACACAGGCAGGAGCTGACCAAGATAAAGATAAGCTCCATCACCTGCTAGATCCTTGCCAGCGACGCACAAAAGGGAGCTTGCTCCATCATGAGATACGACAGAAACAAGGCTCTCCTGCAGGCCGAAATACCAGGACTGGAGCTTCTCGCCAGAGGCAAGGTCCGCGACATATTCGACCTTGGAGACAGCCTGCTCTTCGTAGCCACCGACAGGATAAGCGCATTCGACGTGGTCATGCCGAACGGGATTCCGGACAAGGGGCGCGCCCTCACCGGAATGTCCCTCTTCTGGTTCAAGCTGCTCGACTGGCTCCCGAACCATCTGGTCTCGTCAGATATCGCCTCCGTACCGGCGCTCGCCAGGCACGCCGCAGACCTCGATGGCAGGGCCATGATCGTGAAAAAGGCGCGCCCACTCCCGGTCGAATGCATAATCAGAGGATATCTCGTCGGCAGCGGATGGAACGACTACAGGAAGACTGGCTCCGTGTGCGGAATCAAACTTAGGGATGGATACCGCCAGGCGGAGAAGCTCGACAAGGCCATCTTCACGCCCTCCACCAAGGCAGAACAGGGAACCCACGACGAGAACATCAGCTTCGAGACGGCGGAGAAAACCCTCGGTGCCGATATCGCGCGCAAGGTCAGGGAACTGTCCTTGAAAGCCTATACGTGCGCCGCGGACTTCGCCATCGGCAAGGGCGTCATCCTCGCGGACACGAAGCTCGAATTCGGAATTCTCGACGGCAAGGTTGCTCTCATAGACGAGGTGCTCACGCCCGACTCGAGCCGCTTCTGGCCCGCCTCCGAATACAAGCTCGGCAGCAATCCCCCGAGCCTCGACAAGCAGTTTGTCCGCGACTATCTCGAGTCCCTGAAATGGGAGAAGAGGCCTCCGGCGCCGGATCTGCCGGACGAGATCGTCTTCAAGACGCGCGAGAAATATCTTTCCGCATACGAGGCCATTACTGGTGCTAAGCTTTGAGAGCCAGTTGCAAAACTACGGACGCGCAAGCGCGTCCCTCCATTTTTACGCCGATTTTTCGCAAAAATCGGCGTGGAGGGGCATGCTCTTGACACGTATGAAATCACGTGTTGCCATGCCCGCGAAAGGAGTTTTGTAATTACCTCTTGAAATAAATGGAGATGAATCATGAAGAAATCCACAGCTCTTTCCGGCGCGGGATATTGGGGCAGAAACCTGCTCCGCTCCCTCAATGAACTTGGAGCCCTCGCAAAAGTCTGCGACTCCAACGCGGAGACGCTCTCCGAATTCCGCGGGAAATATCCCGGTGTGGCATTCACATCCGACTTCAACGATCTCCTCTCCGACAAGGCCATCGAATCCATCGTCATAGCCTCCCCGGCCGTCATGCACTTCCAGCAGGCCATGGCGGCGCTGGAGGCCGGCAAGGATGTCTTCGTCGAGAAACCTCTCGCCATGAGCCCCGACGAGGGGGAGAAGCTGGTCGCCGCCGCGAAAAGATGCGGCAGGATGCTGTTCGTGGGCCACATACTGAACTATCACGCTGCGGTTCTCAAGATGAAAGGGATAATCTCGGAGGGCACCATCGGAAGGCTCCAGTATGTCTATTCCAACAGGCTCAACCTAGGCAAGATACGCCGCGAGGAGAACATCCTCTGGTCCTTCGCCCCCCACGACATATCCATAATCCTCAACCTCATCGGAGAGGAACCGTCGGAGGTCGAATGCACCGGAAGCAACTTTCTCCACCAGAACATCGCGGACATAACCATGACCAACCTCAAGTTCCCGTCGGGAGCGGGAGCTCACATATTCGTCAGCTGGCTCAACCCTTCCAAGGAGCAGAGGCTTGTCGTCGTGGGCACAAAGGGAATGCTCGTCTTCGACGACACGAAGGACATAGACCAGAAGCTTCTCTTCTATCCCCATACCATCGAGTGGAGAAACGGCATCCCGACTCCGCAGAAGGCCGAGGCCGCCCCCATAAAGCTGTCCGACTCCTGGAAGGAACCCCTCAAGGCCGAATGCGAAGCCTTCCTCAATTCGGTCGAAACCCGCAAGAAGGCCTACTCATGCGGAGAGGAGGGCTTGAGAGTCCTCAGGATACTCAGAAAATGCCAGGACCGCCTTGAAGGGAAGCGCCCCGGCGCCATCACCACAGCTGCCGCAGCAAACGGGAGCCCCGCATTCTTCTCACATCACACAGCTTTCGTGGACGAAGGCTCGCAGGTCGGGAAAGGCACCAAGATATGGCATTTCTCCCACATCATGAAGGGAGCGAAAATCGGCGAAAGATGCATCATGGGACAGAACGTGTGCATCTCCGAGGGTGTCATAATCGGGAATAATGTAAAGATACAGAACAACGTCTCCGTCTACACAGGCACAGTCATCGAGGACGATGTCTTCCTCGGCCCTTCATGCGTCCTCACCAACGTGACCAATCCGAGAAGCCAGGTCAACAGGCATTCTCTATATGAAAAAACCCACTTCAAGCGCGGCGCGACCGTCGGAGCAAACGCCACCATAGTCTGCGGGACAACCCTCGGAAAATACTGCTTCATAGCCGCAGGCGCCGTAGTCGCCAAGGATGTCCCGGACTACGCGCTCATGGTCGGGGTCCCCGCCCGCCAGAAGGGATGGATGAGCCGCCACGGACATCTCCTCGGAGTCCCGGACAAGAACGGAATAATGACCTGCCCCGAAAGCGGATACCGATACAAGGAGGTCGAAAAAGGGGTCGTCAAATGCCTCGACCTCGACGAGGATGCGCCACTGCCGGAAGACAAAAAAACCGGAAAAGTCAAGTATGATGAATTCAAAGGTAAATCATAAAGAACAATCCCAATGACGGGATGATCTGTTTAGAATCAAAAACCACAAAAAAAAGGAAGAATAAAAGTGAAAGTACCTCTGCTAGATTTGAAGGCTCAGTACGCTACCATCAAGGACGAGACCATGGAGACGGTCTCCAAAGTCTTCGATGGCCAGCATTTCATAAACGGCCCCGAGGTGAAGATGCTCGAGGAGAAGGTCGCGGAATACTGCGGATGCAAGAAGGCTATCGGAGTCTCCAGCGGCACCGATGCGCTGCTCTGCGCGCTCATGGCCCTCGATATAGGCCCCGGCGACGAAGTCGTCACCAGCCCCTTCACCTTCTTCGCCACCGCCGGAAGCATCTGGAGGGTTTGCGCGAAACCAGTCTTTGTTGACATAGATCCGGCCACATTCAACATCAACCCGGCCCTCATCGAAGAGCCCATAAGCGAAGACACCAAGGCGATCATGCCGGTGCATCTTTTCGGGCAGGTCGCCGACATGGCCGAGATCAACTCCATCGCCGACAACCTCGCCCTGGACGTGGTCGAGGATGCATGCCAGTCCATCGGCGCCACGTACAAGGGCGAGAAGGCTGGCTCCCTCGGCACGGTCGGCTGCTTCAGCTTCTTCCCCTCGAAAAACCTCGGTTGCGCCGGCGACGGCGGCATCATCACGACAAACGACGAGGAACTCGGGGAGAGGATGGCCATGATACGAATGCACGGCTCCAAGCCGAAGTACTTCCACAGCATAGTCGGCGGAAACTTCCGACTTGACACACTGCAGGCGGCAGTCCTCCTCGTGAAGATGAAACACCTCGACGGATGGTCCGAAAAGAGACGCCAGAACGCCGCAAAATACAACAGCCTGCTCGCGGGAGTCGAACAAATCACGTTGCCTGTCGTGAAGGAAGGCAATGTCTCCGTCTTCAACCAGTATGTCATCCGCACACAGAAGAGGGATGAATTGCGCAAGTATCTGATGGAAAAGGAGATCGGAACTGAAATCTACTACCCGCTCAGCCTACACCAGCAGGAGTGCTTCAAGTCGCTCGGATACAGGAAGGGCGATTTCCCGGAATCCGAGAAGGCCGCCGCGGAAGTCCTCGCCCTGCCCATATATCCGGAACTGGCCGACGATCAGATTGGATACGTCGCCGAATCCATAAAGGAATTCTGCGGCAGATGAGAACAGGCCACGGCCCGATCCTGACCGCCTGGGCGATTTTCGCAATTGCGATAGCGAATTCGAGAGGAAGAAAACCTCCGTCGAAACCATCACACCCATGCTCGACAAGGACGGAATATGGCGGGTGTCCGGCTACTACATCAAATGAATCGCTCGGCTCGAAATCCCCCGTTTGCATTTTGTATACGTCCGAGTTCAGTAAAGACGTGAGCCCGCCGCAGGGGCGGACAAGCCCGCCGGCACCCGCAGTAAGGCGGGCAAGCTTCGCAACGTCTCAAGAATGACGGGGTTTGTTGAACTCTTAATGTAAAGATTCACTGAAGGACATACTTCAGTGGATATTTACCCGTTGGCCTCCTTTTGGGAACCCTCGGGAAGCAACCCTCTTCTCGGGTTCTCATCTCTTCTCCGATCCCCGGATCCACCGGGAGCTTGGGAAGTCGTGAGAATGATGTGGTGATGAGTTTTTTGGAGCGAGCGAAGGGATTCGAACCCTCGACATTCACGTTGGCAACGTGACGCTCTACCACTGAGCTACGCTCGCACTTCGAGGAGATACAAAACGGGGCATAATATAATTCCGTTTCCGTCCATTTCAAGTCCGCTCTGGAAAAACAGCGTCCATTTTGGAAATCACAGCCTTGTTCATTTCAAGACAGGTGGTATCTTAAGCGGTCGAGCCATTCGCCGGATCGAGATTGTCTTTTCTTTAAGAGGACTAACCGGATTCATCATGTGCCCAAGGAGAATAAAACGACGCCCGGGCTCCCGCATCGTGGGCAAGGCGCTGGCGCTGCTCATCACGATCGCCGCCATAGTCGCTGCCGCGTATGTGGTGCTCCATCTGTATTCCCGCGCTGAGAACGTCCAGGCAAGGCTGATATCGGAGGAGCTCTCGTCTCTCAAGGATTTCTCCGAGACGGCCGCCGCCGCCGAGAAGGGATGGTCCTATCCCCCAGTTCCCCCCTCCAGGACTGTCGAGCAGATAAACAAATACATCAACGACTCCATTGACGAACAGGTCAAGACCCTCTTCCCCAAAAAGGACATCACCTTGGCGAAGACCGACATCATCAGGAAATACAGGCCAGCCCGCGAGGGAGAGAGGATAGAATTCCAGCTCAATCATTCGAACGACAAGATACAGGGGGTCTTCCGCGGAAGGGAGGGTCTCTCGATAAAGATAGACGACAGGAGGATCAAGATTATTGATGTCCTCGACGAGCACAGATATCTCTTCGACCAGCCGCTGGCCGAAAAAATGGCAAGGGACAAGTGCGGCGAACTCGACGGCGAATGGCAGGCCAAGGTGGACGAATTCAAGGACAGGACCGAGAAGGATCTGGTCGAGAAGGTCTTCCCGGCGGAAGGCTACGTGAAGATATCGCAGGGCCTGTGGAGGCACCAGAGCGACTTGGTCAAGGAATACGTCGAGAGGCGCAGGAAGGAATTCTCCGCCGAACGGCTCAAGGCCGAGGATGACATATTCGCCAGGCACAAGGTCTTCGGGCTCTTCGGCGTCTCCCGCGAAAAACTCGGGAAGGGTGATGGAAAATGACCGGAGACACGAAAAACAGCGCTGAAGTCGTCTCGGTGGAAAATCTCTCCATCTCCTTCACCGTCGAGGGAAGAAAACTGCAGGTCGTCGAGGACCTCTCCTTCTCCATCGCAAAGGGAGAGATACTCGCCCTGGTCGGGGAGAGCGGCTGCGGCAAGACCGTCAGCTGCCTGTCCCTGGCGAGACTTCTCCCGGAACCGCCGGCAAGCTACGACTCAGGCTCCATACGCTTCCGCGCCAGCGACGGTTCTCCGGGCGAAAACGTCCTCGATATGTCCCCATCCCGCATCCGCGAAATTCGCAGACGCAGGCTTGCGTACATATTCCAGGAGCCTTCCGTCTCCCTCAATCCCGTCTTTACAATCTACGACCAGATAGCCGAGGTCATCGGGCTCAGGGACACCAATGATGGGAATCCAGAGGAGGAAGTTGCATCGCTCCTGGCACAGGTCGGCATCCCCGACCCCGTCTCCAAGATGAAATGCTACCCCCATGAACTCAGCGGAGGCATGCAGCAGAGGGCGATGATAGCGATGGCTCTGGCTGGAAAGCCCGACCTGCTCGTGGCCGACGAGCCGACCACCGCCCTCGACGTGACCATCCAGGCCCAGATACTGGACCTCATATCGAAGATACGCCGCGAAAGCTCGATGTCGGTCCTCATCGTCACGCACAATCTCGGGATAGTGTCCGACATGGCCGACTCGGTCATTGTCATGTATGCCGGGCATGTCGTCGAAAAGGGGCCCGCGCCGGAGCTGATATCCTCGCCGATCCATCCATACACCCGGGCTCTCCTCGACGCCGTGCCCAGATTCGGCTGCGAACCGCGGAAGCTTTCGACCATTCCAGGCAACGTGCCAAGCCCGTCTAACTACCCCCGTGGGTGCAGGTTTTTCGGAAGATGCCCTCTGGCCGAATCCCTCGGGGAGGCCGAAAGGGCAAAATGCGCCAGCTCCAAGCCGCAACTGCTCGGAGAAAACGGAAGGTTCTCAAGATGCCACTTCTCAAGATAGAAAATCTACGCACCGAATATCCCGTCGGCAAAGGCTGGTTCGGCCCCGCCACGAAACTTGTCGCCGTCAAGGATGTCTCGTTTGAAATTGAAAGCGGCGAGACCGTCGGCCTCGTCGGGGAGAGCGGATGCGGGAAGAGCTCCCTGGCCAGAACAATTGTCCGCCTCGAGAAGGCCAGCGCGGGCAGGATCATTTTTGATGGACGTGATGTCCTGGGCCTGTCGGGGGAGGCTCTGAGACGGGCGCGCAGCTCCTTCCAAATGATATTCCAGGATCCGTATTCCTCCCTCAATCCGCGGATGAAGATCGGCGACGCCCTCGACGAAGTCCTGAGAATACACAGCAGGATGAATGCCGCCGGGAGAGCGTCCAGGATATCAAGCCTCCTCGGCATGGTGGGGCTCGATCCATCCCAGGCAGGACGATATCCGCACCAGTTCAGCGGCGGACAGCGGCAGCGCATATGCATCGCGAGGGCTTTGGCCGTCGAACCAAAACTGATTGTCGCCGACGAGCCGGTCTCCGCCCTCGATGTCAGCGTCCAGGCCCAGATCATCAATCTTCTCCAGGAGATACAGGGAAAGACGGGAATATCATATCTGTTCATAGCCCACGACCTCGCAGTTGTCGAACACATCAGCAGGAGGATACTTGTCATGTATCTCGGGAAAATAGTGGAGAGCGGGTTCTCCCGCGAGATAATAGCGAACCCGGCGCACCCCTACACCGCGGCCCTGGTCTCGGCCGTGCCTGTCCCCGATCCGGCCAGGAAGAGAAGCAGGATAATTCTGCCGGGAGATGTCCCGTCGCCTCTCTCCCCGCCACCAGGATGCCCATTCCACCCGAGATGCCCCCACGCGATAGAGCGATGCAGAAGCGATGTCCCGGAACTCATGCCCTCATCGAAGGGCTCCTCGCGCCTGTCCGCATGCTTCCTGAGAGATGAATTCAACGCGAAAAAGGAGGATGCGAAATGATCAGAAGCCTCAAGGAGCAATACATCTTCGAGAACCAGAATCTGGCGCCATACGCGATCAGAAACACCGGACGCTCCGACCGCAGACACCCGGAGGAGCCGCATCCCTTCAGAACCGACTTCCAGCGCGACAGGGACAGGATACTGCACAGCAGGTCCTTCCGCCGTCTCGAATACAAATCGCAGGTCTTTCTGAACGGCACAGGCGACCACCTTCGCACACGCCTGACGCACACTATCGAGGTGGCGGCCATCGCCAGGACCATCGCGCGCACATTCATGCTCAACGAAGACCTCACCGAGACCATAGCCCTTGCGCACGACCTGGGCCACACCCCGTTCGGCCATCCCGGCGAGCATGTCATGAACCAGATCATGGCCGGGGACGGCGGATTCGACCATAACGAGCAGTCCCTGCGCATGGTGGACATCCTCGAGAGGAAATACCCCGAATACGAGGGCTTGAACCTCACATGGGAGGTAAGGGCGGGCCTGGTCAAGAGAAGAAACCCCGCAAAGGCCCTCCTCGACGGGGAGAAGCTATCCCCACAGCCTTCCCTCGAATCGCAGGTCGCCGACATTTCAGACGACATCACCTACTACGGGCACGACGTGGACGACGGCCTGGACTCGGGGCTTCTCTCCGAGAAGATGCTCGACAGCCTGGAGATATGGAACCTGGCCGCGGAGAGGGCGGCGAAAAACGGCCTCAGGAAGGGCGAAAAGTTCAGGGCATACGCCGTCAGATGCCTCATAGACATGATGGTCAAGAACGTCGTCGAGCGTTCGGAGGCCAGGATCGGGGAGATGAAAATCGAGAAGCCCCTCGACGCGCAGAAGGCGGAGTCGCGCACAATCTCGTTCGACGATCATTTTGCACGCATGACCTCCGAATTGAGGAAGTTCCTCTACGACAACCTCTACCACCACAAAGAGGTCGCCCAGGTGAACACCAACGCCGCCGCGAAGATACGCGACCTCTTCGAGGTCTACTGCAAAACACCCAGGAAGATGGGCTCCTTCGCGAACAGCAGGATAGAGAAGGACGGACTCAGAAGAGCCGTCGCGGACTACATCGCCGGAATGACCGATCGGTTCGCCATCATCGAGCACAGGAAGTTCTGCGTCTAGCCCGTTTTTCCTGCTGAAAACGGGCTAGTTCAATGAGCCAATTGCAAAACT
>DYMC01000032.1 GCA_020721745.1 Lentisphaera sp.
CCTTTTTAAAGGATCGCCAGCCCTATGGCTGGCTCTGATGCCCCGGGCGCGTAAGTGCCTCGGGGCGTTCCAAAGGCAATTTTGCAATTGGCTCTATCTAGCGGATTTCAAACGTGCTGATCTCGTCCCGTCTTTGGCAGGAAATCTTTTCTATCCTGTCAACCCTTGCAAAGGGAGGCCCGACCGACAGCCACTGCAGCATCGCCTCCAGCTCCGCCTCATCCCCCTGTATGAACGCCTCCACCTCCCCGCTCCCGACATTCCTCACATACCCCTTCAAGGACGGAAACTCCGAACTCTTGTCCAGTGTCGCCCAGCGGAACCCGACTCCGGTCACGCGCCCGGATATCCTCACATTGTATGCTTTATCGGGCATGATGTTTCGGATCTTAGATTTTGTGATTTGTAATTCGTGTTTCGGATTTTGCAAATACTTTGCGCCGTCTGGCGCAAAGATTGTGCTTGCGCCGAGCCCCGTCTCCGCCTTGTGCTCCCGTCGTAAGAGTTCAGTAAAGACGTGAACCAGCCGCAGGGGCGGGTAAGCTTCGCAACGTCTCAAGAATGACGGGGTTTGCTTACTGAACTCTTAGCTCCCTTCCGGGATTTTTCACCTGGAGCGGGTATATTACAAGAGCATGAAAAATATCACCAATCTGGATAAAAACAAAAAAGCATCCTTGAACAGGGCGCAGCTTGAGGTTGCCTCCTTTGTCCTGGGGCAGTTCGCGTCCGGATACCCTGCGGACAGATCTCTTTCGTCCGCCCTCAGAGCCAAAAAATATCTCGGCTCGCGCGACAGGCGCTTCATCAGCGAGAATGTCTTCTCCCTCTTCAGATGGTGGGGATGGATACGCGAGATCGCGGATGCAAATTGCGAAATTCGCAGTCTCGCCGACAATCCCGGACTCCTTTCGAACTGCCTCGATCTGGCGGCCGTCATTTCGGAAATCGGCGGGAAGGGGGCATGCATCCCGCCCGCCCAGGAACTGTCAGGACGCTTTCAAGTCCCCGCCCGGATTCTAAGTCCCGGAAAGCTCCTTCCAGATTATTTCATGGCCTGCCTGTCCCCCGGATTCATCGCTGAAAACATGATCACCGCATGCCAGTCCCGCCCTCCGATATGGATACGAACCCGTCGCGGATGCAGGAGAAGACTTGAATCGGCCCTCAAAAAAAATGATGCCGTCTTCGAATCCCCCGGGCAAGTCCCGGATGCCATGAAAGTGGTCAAATGCGGGACGAGCCTCTATTCCCTGCCGGAATTCGAGGAGGGCCTCTTCGAGGTGCAGGACATCGCATCGCAGGCGGTAGCGCTGATCTCGGCGCCAAAGCCCGGGGAGAAGTGGCTCGACGCATGCGCCGGCGCCGGAGGAAAAACTCTGCACCTGGCCGACCTCATGGAGGGCAGGGGCTCTATCGTATCGCAGGACTCCGACAAGAGGAAAATCGCCGAGCTGATGCGTCGCGCGGCAAGAGGCGGATTCTCGAACATCCGCCCGAAAACGGCGGATTCGTCGAAAAAGGACAAACGAAGGGTGGACTTCTTCGACGGTGTCCTTGTTGATGCCCCGTGCTCATGCTCCGGCACCTGGCGGCGCAACCCGGATGGAAGATGGCGGACCAAGGAGGGTGAAATCCGGAGATTCCACAATCTGCAGCTCGCAATCCTGAACGCATCCGCCACCTCCGTCAGAAAAGGTGGAAGCCTGGTCTATGCGACCTGCTCCGTCTTCAAGGCCGAAAACGATGATGTCGTGGCAGGCTTCCTGTCCGCAAATCCCGGCTTCAAACCTGCGAATTTCGCAAGCCCGTTCGACGGAAAGAACATCCTCGGGACATTCCATGTGGATCCCCTCTCCCTCGATTCCGACGCCATGTTCATCGCGAAATTCAGGAGGGATGTCTAGTTTTGCCCGGCGGAAATCATTCCGCGGAGCAAATCTTCGTTCTGCAAAATCATTCCAGCCTGTATGTGCTGATGGCGTTGTCCCTCCCGAATTCATTTTCTCGGAATGCTACGGCTTGAGCAGCAGGTAGTTCTTCTTTCCGTATCTGAGATGGACTGAATTCTCCGGCGCGACATCGAGAATTTCCGCCGGAACCAGGAGCAGAAAAGAATTGCCGGGGGAAGACGAGAATGATTTCTCCAGAACATCGAATGGCTTCCTCATATAAAAGAGGAAGGCCTCGGTCGAGATGTCCTGATGCACAAGAAGCGTGCATTTCTCCGGGATGATGCGGTCGAGCTCCGCCGCGAAGTTCCTTCCCTTCTCCTTCTGCTGGCGCAACGGCATCAAGAAGGCAGAGGCCAAAAGCGCTGCGCTCAGCGTGAACCAGAGCACGGCGGCGAACCTGAAGTCAATCCCGCCGCTCCCCGGATCGTCCCTGTCCAGCCCCATGAAGACTCCCGCGCAGGCGAACGCAGACGCTGCAAGGATGAGCAGCCAACCCCTCCCGCCCAGGCCCTTCGCCGCCGCGATGGCGGGCTGGAGAAACTTCAATGTCCCGCCCAGGTCGCTGTATGCGAAAATCGCAAAGCCGCATGCTGCCAAGATCGAGAGCAGCGCGAAAATCAGCGACACCAGCCTTATCCCCTTTCGCAATAGCCCCGCGAACCTGTCATCCGGCCTGGCCCCGAAACATGATGCCAGGAGCATGGACGCGAGCGGATAGGCGGGCATCGAGTATCTCGGCTTGACTCCGGGCATCAGATTCACCGTTGCGAAAATCGCAATCAGCGACTTGCGCAGGGCTCCTCGATTTTCGGACGGGCTCCTGGGCGACCCCGCCTCTTGCGGCTCCGCAGTCCGCGAAGTCCACAATCTGGGCAGGAAGAGCAGCCAGGGCATGAATGCGAACACCGCGCCGAATACCCCCTTGAACCAGCGGTCGAACTCGATGTTGGCCGGATTCAGCCGGAAGAGCATCTCCTCCATCCATGTTCCGGACATTTTTTCGGGGCTGCCGGCAGGCATCGCCGATTTCGCCTGGAAATACCAGATCAGGAATATCGCCAGCATCGCGGAGAAGGAGACGATATGCGACGGCGAGGCCAGCATCTTCGACTCCCGGTTGCGCCTGAGCACGAAGACGATTGCAACGTAGTGGAACAGCAGTGCTATCGGCCCCTTCAGGAGCAATGCCACCCCGAGCGCGAATGCGGGGGGGAGCCAGAGGACGAAGCCACGCCTTCCGAGGCTGTATGCGTTCAGCCAGAGCAGGGTGGCCGCGCCGGTGAACGCCACATAGCAGGCATCTATCTCCACCGCACGGCCTATCTCGAAAATCCCGGCGCTGCTCATGAAGACCAGCGCGGCAAGAAGGCGCTCCCGCCGGCCCAGCCACCCCGATGGAAGCCCCGCAATCAGCAGCGAGAGGAAGAGAACGCATATCCTCGTCGGCATGCGCACGCTGAAATCATCCGCCTTCCCGAAAATCTCCACCGAGGCCGCAATCATCCAGTTGAACATTGGCGGCTTGCGGAAATAGCTCTCCCCGCCGTATTCCGGAACAGCCCAGTCCCCGCTCTCCAGCATCTTCAGAGACGGATATATCCGGCGGGCGTCGCTCTTGTCTATCTCAACCGTTGTGATGGCAGGCAGATAGAGCAAAGCCCAGAGGAGCAAGACCATCCCGCAGCGTATCCCCCACGATGAATCCGAAATGCGGCGGAGAAAGGCGCAGAATATGCCCGCACGACGGGAGCCAGCTGTCGCTGTTTTATCTGTCATGCGGCACCCTGCTTGTAAATAGGGGCTGTCCACGTAGCTCTTGGAGCTCTTGGGGTCACACCTATGATTTGACAACAAGTTTTTCAATTTTTGCGACCTTCGCATTAAATTTCTTGTCGGCCTTTATTTTTACAGAAATATTGTATCTGCATTAAAGTAGACTGGGGCGGTTGAAAGTCAAGATGCGGGATGTAAAAAAAAACAAAAAAAATTTATTCATGCTTGAAAAATATTCATGATGATATATCATAAAGTATTGTCGTCAAATATTTTACAATAAACAGAAGGAGTTTGTTAGGGTGGTTGAGCTTATGGATTTGCCGAACTGAGCCAATTGCAAAATTGCCTTTTTAAAGGGGCGCAAGCCCTATGGCTGACTCCGATGTCCCGAGCGCGTAAGTTGCGAAATCCCGGTCCCGATAGGGCATCGGGATGCCTCGGGGCGTTCCAAAGGCAATTTTGCAATTACCTCTTGTTATCTATCATTAATTTTCTGTATGCGTCTTTTCTGTCATCGACAGTAAGAACAAAGACAACCTGTAGAAAAGCCTGTATTTCCCGATTCTGTCGGTTTCGAATATGCGAAAATCAGGCAAACCGCCCCCGTCTGACTTTTGCATCATTAAGACCGCTCTTGATGCTTTTATTTAGGCGTTTGAATAAAATCCCCAATCTCGATTATCCTTTGCCACCTTTGATCTTCCATTTTGTCGTCCGGCAATGGAGAACCTGGAAGAACCTTTTCAGCATCTTTTATGGCATCAAATATATTCATGACTTAACGCCCATCCATCATCCAGTCCGCGGATGCGGGGTTGGATGCATGGAATTAGTTCGGCTCTGTCTTTGTATTTTCGTCAATCCATTTCTGTATTTTGCAGTCAGAGGCAACAATATCTTCCTTGAATCTTAAATTGTCTGGGTCAAAAACTGTATCAGATGATAATCTCAATCTAATCCCTAATCCAGAACTGACCACCGAAATAAGATGAGCATAGCATTTCTTGTAATCCCATTCATTGGCCCAATCCTTGGAAACAGTAAAATAGAAACAATTCAGTTTGTCATTCCAATAGACACCTGCGGCTTCCCGATAAATGAACTGATTAAATAAATCGTGAGACTTAGGGTAGACGTTAATGCCTAGTTCTCCAAGCATCGTAACTTTTGAGATAGCAACGATATTCATCTATTTGCCTAACTGTTAATGGTTTTTGGGAAAGATAGTGCTGTTGATGCGGAAATCAAGTTTTGGAGGGTAAAACAAGATGTCCTTGTTTTTGTGTTTGAAAATTCAGCCTTATGTGCGATATTCTGCACATATGCGGAAATCAGTTGTCGAGGGGACCTATCCTTGGATAGCTATCCCTGGACAGCCTGAGCTGATTGCAAAATTCCGGACGCGCCTTGCCGAGCGAAGCGATGCCACGGGAAAAGAGTTTTTGCAATTTCCTAAGAACAAAAAGGACGTAGTTTGCTGAACACACACATGGAATCTTCTGAGGAAGGCGCTCGATGGCCTTTTCGGGATGCGCTTGCGATTTTCGCGGCTTGCGTGATGGCGTTTCTTCCTCTTTTTCTGTCCGGCAACTGGTTCGACTCGCACGACGGGATACGATTCCTCTGTCTTTTCGAGCAGTTCAGGGACGCGTTCAAGGAGGGCTTGCTCTATCCGCGCTGGCTGCCCGACAACTATGGTGGCTACGGTTATCCCGACTTCGTATTCTACCAGCCGGCCTTTTTTTATTTTGTGCTTCCATTTTCACTTTTGCTTGGTGATACGCTGATTTCATTTTTCGCGGCGATGCTTGTCCTGCTCTTCCTTGGTTCTCTCGGCATATACTTTCTTTCGCGGCTCTTCTGCGGGGCGAAGGCATCACTTGCGGCGGCGGTCCTCTTCGTCCTGACACCCTATACATATGTGGATATATACGTTCGTGGGGATCTTGCGGAATTCGCATCTATGATGGTTCTGCCCTGGCTGCTCCGCTGTCTCGTCGGGGCGGACGATGCGTTGAAGGGGGGGCGGGGGGTGATGGTGCCTTTCGTGACGGCATCTCTTCTGGCCGCGCTTCTGGTCTACATGCATCCCTTCACGTCATTGTTCTTCTATCCGCTGTTCATGCTTGTGTCGCTGTTTCCCTTCCTGGAGGGGGATTCCGGGCGGGGTTCGAGGCTTTTCGTCTTCGCCGCGCTTGCGATTTTCGCAGGGGCGTGCCTGGGTGCGCCATACTGGCTGCCCGCATTCCTCATGAAAGGGCATGTGAACTACAGGAACGCATTGTCGGGGGAGCTTCAAACCCATCTTCATCTGCTCCATCCCATGCAGTTCTTCTCCACGCGCTGGGGCTTCGGGGGCTCCGCCGCCGGACCGGGCGACGGGATGAGCTTCCAGCTTGGCATTCCCCATTTCGCGCTCGCCTGCGCCGGGTTCGCACTGTCCAAAAGCAGGAGGGTGCGCGCCTTTTTCGTCCTTTACATGCTGTCGCTTCTTCTGATCGTGGACAGCGCTGTCAACAGGTTCATATGGGGATGGGTCCCCCTTCTCGACATGGTCCAGTTCCCCTGGCGGCTTCTTTCGGTTGTCGCCACTTTGCAGGTGCTCTGCTCTCTTCCATGCCTTGAGCGGATATGGCGGATGAGGAAGGGGGCCGCGCCTGCGATTTTCGCTGGCCTTCTCTGCGTCACGGCATTCATATACCGCCCGGCGTTCTTCATGAGGACTTCAAAGGCCGATGTGAGGAAGGTGCTCGAACAACATGTAGAGGGGAGGAAGATGATCATGGCGTCCTATTCGTCGTTCAACGAGTTTTTCCCTTCGCACATAAAACGTCATCCCGGGGAGCCAAGGGGAGGCAGGGAAATCCTGCAAATATCCGGAAACGGGGCGCGGATCCGGAAATTGTCCGGCTCCAGTTCCTACCGCTATGCGGCAGTAGTTTCGTCGCAAGGCGGAGCCAGGCTTCGCGTCCTGCAGTTTTACTTCCCGGGGATGAGCCTGTCGCTCGACCACCGGGATTTGACGCTGGATGTGGAAGTTGCGGAGGACGGGACATTTTCTGTCGAGATTCCCCCCGGAAAGCATCTCGTTGAAGTATCGTATCCTGGCACGCCCTACGATTTCATTGCGATGATGCTGGCCTTTTCCGGCGGGGGGCTTGCGTTTTTCGCGATGCTCGTGGCGAGAAAAAGCTTCTTATGCTACAAAAACAGCGCTTTTGCCCGGAAAAACGTCTAGAACTCGATTTCCTGGCTTTATTTATTCGGTTCGCGGTGTATATTCCGCACCTTCCTGAAAAATATATGATGTCATTCTTTCACGAAGACAAAAACAACGGGTGACGATGTGAGTTTCAACTATCTGGTGTTTGTGAAGCAGGTGCCGGACACGAAGAACGTGACCGGGCAGGCGATGAAGCCGGACGGGACGGTGAACCGCGCGGCGCTTCCTGCGATCTTCAATCCCGAGGATCTGAACGCGCTTGAGCTGGCGATTCAGCTCAAGGAGAGATTCGGCGGCGAGGTGACCGTGGCCACAATGGGCCCGCCGGCGGCGGCGGAAGTCCTTAGGCAGGCGCTCTACAGGGGAGCGGATAAAGTCGCGCTGATAACGGACAGGGCGTTTGCCGGAGCCGACACGCTGGCGACTAGCTACACGCTGAGCTGTTTTGCCAAAAATACCACGAAGTTCGACCTGATTCTATGCGGCAGACAGGCCATAGACGGGGACACCGCGCAGGTGGGGCCGCAGTTGGCGGAGAAGCTGGATCTGCCTCAGATATGCTATGTCGAGGAGGTTCTCGCCCTCGACAAGAAGAAGATAAGGGCCAGGAGAGCGATTGACGGCGGCTTCGAGACTGTCGAGTGCCCGCTGCCGCTAATGCTGTCGGTGATAGACTCGAACGAGCCGCGTCCTCCGTCCGTCAAGCGCATGATGAAATACAAGAAGGCGAAGACGCGCGCGGAACTTGCGGCGAAGCGCTCTTCATACACGGATGCCGAGGAGCTTGCCAGGCAGGAACAGGAATACCGCGCGAAGGGTCTCTGGATCGAGGAGTTTTCCGCGGCGGACGCGAAGGCCGATCCGGAGAGGATAGGTCTCAAGGGTTCTCCGACCAAGGTGAAGAACATCGAGAGCGTCGTCCTGAAGGCGAGCGAGATGAAGAAGGTCGAAGCGAGCGAGGCTGGAATCCGCTCCCTTGTGGGTGAACTTATAAAAGAGCATATTCTGGGGTGATCCGAAAATGACTTCTAAAATTGGGAACGTGTGGGTTTTTGCCGAACAGGAAGGCGGGAAGATAGCGAGCGTGAGCCTGGAGCTTGTCTCGAAGGGCAGGGAGCTGGCGGCGACCCTCGGGGTGAAGACCGAGGCGGTCCTGCTCGGGAACAACATTGAAAAGAGCACTGCGACGCTTTTCCACTACGGCTGTTCGAAGGTATATCTGGCGGAGTCCCCCGACCTCGAGCCGTTCACGGTCCTGCCGTTCGCCGACACTATCATAAAGCTGGCGAAGCAGCACAGGCCCAACATACTGCTGTTCGGGGCGACTCCGAAGGGGCGCGAGCTTGCGCCTCGCGTGGCCTCGGCTCTTCTCGCGGGGCTGACGGCGGACTGCACCAACCTTCGCATAGACGACTTTGACGACAAGATAAACGGCAAGAGCTACAAGAACAAGCTCATGCAGATAAGGCCCGCCTTCGGGGGGAACATCATCGCCACGATCGTGAACACCTGGGAGGATCCGCAGATGGTGACGGTGCGTCCCGGGGTGATGAGACTTGGCGAGCCGGACGCGAGCCGCAAAGGCGAAATTGAAAAGGTCAAGGTTGAAATTCCTGCCCATCTCAAGGTTCTCAAGGTTCTCGACAAGGTGCAGAAGGAAAAGAGCGTGGACCTTCTCTCCTCGCAGATAGTCGTCGCCGGAGGATACGGCGTGGGAAGCAAGGAGAACTTCAGGCTGGTATACGATCTGGCCAGGACCATCGGCGCCGATGTCGGCGCCTCGCGCGCCGCGGTGGACGCCGGATGGATAGACCACGACCACCAGGTCGGGCAGACTGGAGTGACTGTGCGCCCGAAGCTCTACATCGCCTGCGGGATCAGCGGCTCCATACAGCACAGGGCGGGCATGGCCGAGAGCGGCATCATTGTTGCGGTGAACAGCGATCCCGGCGCGCCGATATTCTCCGTGGCGCACTACGGGATAGTCGGCGACTTGAACGATGTCATTCCGAAAATGATAAAAGCATACAAGACAAAAGGTTGAGGGAGAGAAGCCAATGAGCAATTTTTTCACTGATAACAAAGATCTCATGTTCGCGCTGGAGAATGTGGACTTGCTCGAGAGCGTGGCCATCAAGGAGAAGGAGTTCACCAGCGCCGTGGAATTCGACTACGCCCCGGGAAGCTACGAGGAGGCGAAGGAGAACTACCGCCGCTCCCTCGAGGTGATCGGGGAGGTGGCCGGCGAGAGGATAGCCCCCCGCGCAAGGACAGTGGACGAAGAAGGGCCGCTCTTCAAGGACAACAAGGTGACATACCATCCTTTGACGGTGAAGAACCTGGAGGATCTGAAGAACGCCGGGGTCATGGGCGTCATGCTGCCATACAAATACGGGGGGCTGAATTTCCCCAACACGATATACACGATGATGACCGAGCTGGTGTCGAGGGCGGACGGAAGCCTGCAGAACCTCTTCGGGCTCCAGGACATCTCCGAGACGATCTGCGACTTCGGCAGCGAGGAGCAGAAACTGAAATACCTGCCCGGATTCGCCAGCGGCGAATTCGACGGCTCGATGGACCTCACCGAGCCGGATTCCGGCTCAGACCTGCAGTCGGTCCGCCTCAGGGCATCGCAGGATCCGAAGACAGGACAATGGTATCTCGACGGCATGAAGAGATTCATCACGAACGGGTGCGCGAAGATACACCTGGTCCTCGCCCGTTCCGAGGAGGGATCGTCGGACGGACGCGGCCTTTCGATGTTCATCTGCACGGCATGCCCCCAGCTGGTAGTGCGAAGAATAGAGCACAAGCTGGGGATACACGGGGTCGCGACCTGCGAGCTTCAATACAACCACGTCCCGGCGGAGCTCTGCGGGATGCGCAGGAGGGGGCTGACCAAATACATCATGTCCTTGATGAACGGGGCTAGGGTGGCGATAGCCGGGCAGGCGCTTGGGATAGCCGAGGCCGCATACCGGGAGGCGAGAAAATACGCCGCAGAGAGGGAGCAGTTCAAAAAGTCTCTGGACAAGTTCCCTCCCGTCTACGACATGCTTGTCAGGATGAAGATGAAGATAACCGCGGCCAGGACCCTCCTCTACGAGACGACCAAGATAGTGGACCTGAGGAACGCCTACAATCATCTCGTGGAGCATTCCGGGAACGGCGCGGCCACGCAGGCGCAGATTGAAAAGCAGAAATACTACTCGAAGATGGCCGGTATACTCACACCCATGGCGAAGGCGCTCTGCACGGAGATATCAAACGAAGTCGCATACGACGGGATACAGATACACGGCGGAACAGGCTATATGAAGGACTTCAACGCGGAGCGCTACTACCGCGACGCCAGGATCACCAACATCTACGAAGGGACCACCCAGCTCCAGGTCATCGCCGCCATCGGCGGAGTGATGACCAGGACTCTCGACAAGTCCATTGACGGGCTCCTCAGGCTCCCCTACGACGGAGGCCTCGAGAGGATGACACACGAGGTCAGGGACATGCTCGACAAACATAGGAAGGCGATAGCATACGTCCAGGAGAAGAAGGACAGCTCCTACCACGAGCTGATGGCGAGGAATCTGGTCGAGATGGAGACGACCATATACGTTACGCTGCTGATAATGAGGGATGCGTTGAAGGACCGCTCGCGCGAGATTCTCGCCGAGAAATTCCTCCTCGACGCACAGCCCGGGTTCGACGCGAGATTCGCAAAGGTAATGAGCGGCGACTACAGCACCATAGACAGGCACAGGGAAATAATAGACTACTGAACAGAAAAACCAAGGGAGTTTTCAGCCATGATGAACCAGGAACTTCTCGAGAAGTCAAAACAGATCGTGCCGAACCCGAGGGAGCTTGTCTTCCTCGCCTCGTCAAGGGCGAAGCAGCTCGCCAGGGGCGCCCGGCCGATGATAAAGTCCGACAGCGACAACTACCTCGACATAGCCCTGCTTGAGATCGTCGAAGGCAAGCTCGATCTCGACAAGGGGCGCAAGACAAGCAAGGAATGAACAATTCCGAAATACTCGACAAGGCCGCCGAGGTCTTCGACATAGAGATCGAGGCGCTGAAGTCCGTGAGGGGAAGCCTGGGCGAATCCTTCGTGCGGCTGGTCCGCAAGGCTCTGGAGACCACGGAGAACGGCGGCAAGATAGTCGTCTGCGGCATCGGCAAGAGCGGACACATAGGCAGGAAGATATCCGCGACTCTGGCGAGCACTGGCTCCCCTTCCGTATTCGTCCATCCAGTCGAGGCGATGCACGGCGACCTCGGCATGATACAGAAGGGCGACATGCTTCTGGCCCTTAGCTACAGCGGGGAGTCCGACGAACTCATACAGATGATACCTGCAGTGAAGCGCTTCGACATAGCTGTCGCCTCCATCACCGGCTCGGAGGACAACCGTCTGGCAAAATACAGCGACGTGGTCATAGGCATCTCCGTTCCTCGCGAGGCGTGTCCATTCAATCTGGCTCCCACCGCCACAACGACAGCGATGCTCGCCTTGGGCGACGCCCTCGCGATGGTTCTCCTGAAGCTCAAGAAGCTCTCGAAAGAGGACTACGGCCGGCTGCATCCGTCAGGCGCAATAGGCAGGGCAGTCAGCATGAAGGTGTCCGACATCATGCGCTCCGGGGAGAAGGTGGCCCTCGTCTCTCCCGGCTCGACCGTCCGGGAGACCATCGTGAGGATGACCGCCGCCCGTTCAGGATCCGCGGTGGTCGTTGACGATGCCGGGAGGCTGCTGGGGATATTCACCGACGGCGACTTCCGCCGCCGCGCCGAGAAGGACATGGGCATACTCGAGAAGAAGGTGGGAGACTACATGACGAGGAACCCGAGCGCGGTCTCGTCCGAGGACCTGGCCATAACAATACTCAAGACGATTGAATCCCGCCACATTGATGATATAATAGTGGTCGGTCCCGATGGGAAGGTGGCCGGGCTGGTGGACGTGCAGGATCTTCCTAGATTCAAATTGATGTAGATTTCAACGCCAGGAGGATCCACAGGTCGGAAGTAAGAGTTCAGTAAACCCCGTCATTTTACTGAACTCTTACGTGTACAAAATGCAAAAACAGCTTGAAACAGATGGAACACTTTGCTTTTGACACGATAAAACATTGTTTTTGCATTTTGTTCAAGTAAATATTCACTGAAGACGTGAGCTTCGCAACGTCTCAAGAATGACGGGGTTCAGTGAATATTTACGGTCGGAATACGACAAGATTCTCGATGATCCTATGGAATATGCCGGGAAGAATCTGAAATCTGAAATCTCAAATTTGAAATTTGAAATTTGAAATCTGAAATCTCAAATTTGAAAACATGATTCTGAAATTGCAAAACAACATTGTTCTTTTCCTGCTTGCGATTTTCGCGTCCGCGGCCGTGCTCCGTGCCGACGATGCCGCCGCGAGGATCGCGTTCGACGAGGCGCTGAAGGAGGAGCAGGCGCAGGAATATTCGGCCGCCGGCGGCAAATACATGGATGCCGCGTTTCTGGCCGACGACAGGGTGCTCAAGGTGAACGCCCTGCAGAGCGCGGCCACTAACTTCAGGCGTGCAAAGCTGCTCTACAAGGAGTTTACCGCGATAGACAAGCTGCTGCGCAACTATCCCTCGGAGGTGGATTTCAACGCGCTGATCGAGAGGGAGTTCGAGATAGGCAATCTGTTCTACGCGGGCAAGAAGGACCCTGCTCTCTCGTGGATGCCATGGATAAAGGACGACGACAGGACGCTGGAGGTCTACGAGGCGGTCAGGAAGAATGCGCCTTTTGCGAAATTCGCAAGCGCGTTGAAATTCCGCATTGGAGTTCTCTACATCGAGTCTGGAAAGATTGACGAGGCCGTGGCCGTCTTCGAGGAGATCGGTGAATACCACAAGGGGGCGCAGGAGGAGAAATTCGCCATCTTCGAGCTCGCGAACATATATCTCCAGAAGGCATCGAGGGGCGACAGCGACGGAAGCTGGGGCAGGAAGGCGAGAAAGGCGCTCCGCTCCATCATCGAGAAATATCCCGAAGACAAGGAGATTCTCTGGGCGCGCCAGGAACTAAAGACTGCCGACACGCTGAACGCGAAAAAAGCCTTCGCAATAGCGGACTTCTACCGCAAGCGCGGGAACGACGATGCAGCCGCAAGATACATGAACGACTTGATAACCGAGTATCCGAAGACGGAGACCGCCGCCGAAGCGGACGCAAAGCTCGCCGAGATGGGAAGGACCTACAAGGAGCCCCCGATAAAGCCGGTCCATCCGGAATACGCGGCGAGGGACTTCGCCCCGCTGCCGATGCCTAAGGAGAAGGAGAAATACATTGAAGTGCCAAACGATGCCGACGGCAAGTGGCTGCTCCCGCTCGAGGATCTCGAACTGGAGAAAACAAGGAAGGACACGGATGAAAAGATTCTGCCAAAGGACTAGACTGGCCCGGGCCGCGCTGTTCGCGATGCTCGCATGCACGCTTCACTCGTGCGGATACCATGTCGGCTCGATAATGCATCCGCAGGTGAAGAGCATAGCCATCGCGCCGGTGAAGAACGACACGGTGGAACCGGATGTCTCGGCCTGGCTCAGGCAGTCGCTCGCCGAGCAGTTCGAGTTCGACGGCTCGCTCAAGGTCAAGAGCATGGAGGAGGCCGACTGCATCCTATATGCGCGTGTCTCCGAAGTTAAGACAACGGCCACGAGCTACTCCTCCTTCGATGGAAACCAGACCTTCTCGCCCGCGGAGTTCGGACTCGCCCTGACGGTCGAATACACCGTGATAATCCCGGGAAGGGCCCAGCCGCTGATCGAAACCAGGGAGGTGGGCGGAGACGCGAAATACCAGGTCGCCGTTGACCACAACATCGCCCGCAGGAGAGGAGTCCAGCAGGCATGCCGCGAGGCTGCGAGAGAGGCCGTCATATACGTGGTAGAGGCATGGTGAGCCTGCCGTCGGGGCAATGGTAAATATTCACTGGATGTGAATATTCACCGGATCCCGTCATTTGTGGATATTTACCCTTTGTCTAGTTTCAACACCGGGGTTTTCATGTTCAGGATAGGAAGCGGATTCGATGTCCACGCCTTTTGCGACGGCAGGCGGCTGATTGTCGGCGGGGTGGAGATTCCATTTGAAAAGGGGCTCTCCGGGCACAGCGACGCCGATGTGCTCCTGCATGCCGTGATGGACGCCCTTCTCGGGGCCGTCGCGGGAGGCGACATAGGGATGCGTTTCCCCGACACCGATGACAGATACGAGGACGCCAACAGCCTTGCGCTTCTCTCTGAACTCTTCTCGGATGCGGTATTCGCGGACTGGCAAATCGCCAACATTGACAGTATAATACTGGCCGAGAGACCGAGGATGTCGCCGCACTTCCCGGCGATGAGGAGCAGGATCGCAGGGGCTCTGGGGATTTCCGAGTCGCTGGTTTCGGTGAAAGCCACAACCACAGAAAAACTAGGATTTTGCGGTCGCGGAGAGGGGATCGCGGCCATGGCGACAGCCCTTCTACAAAGCAAGAAGACAAAGGAGATTTGAATTCATGCAGAAGACCTTTCTGGCATTCGATCTGGGCGCATCCAGCGGCAGAGGCATCACTGGCAGGATAAACGATGGCAGAATGGAGATATCCGAAGTTCACCGTTTCACGAACGGGCCGGTCGAGAAGGAAGGTTCTCTGTTCTGGGACATTGACGCCATCTTTGCCGAACTCAAAAGCGGACTGAGGAAGGCGATCAGGTCGTCATCCCCGATTTCGGGGATAGGCATAGACACCTGGGGTGTTGACTACGCGATAGTCAAGCCGAACGGGAAGTTCGCGCGAAATCCCTATCATTACAGGGACAAGAGGACCGATGGGATGGACCGGAAGGTCTATGGGATGATTCCGTCCGACGAGATATACCGCAGGACTGGCGTACAATTCATGATACTCAACACGATATTCCAGCTTGTCGCCCACAAGGAGAGGCATCCGGAAGACCTCGATGGCACCATGATGATGATGCCGGATGCCCTGTCCTATCTCTTCACGGGAAAAGTATCCTGCGAATACACCGACGCCAGCACTACCGAGCTGCTGAACGCGCTGAAGAAAAACTGGGACTGGGATCTCATATCGCGCCTGGGGCTTCCAAAGACCTTGTTCCCCAACATATCACCCCCCTGCACGATGGCCGGCAGCATATCCTGCGAGCTCCGCAAGGAGTTCGACTGCGAGAGCATCCCCTTCTACCATGTGGGGAGCCACGACACCGCCTCGGCCGTCGCCTCGGTTCCGGCGCACGGCGGGGAGCAGTTCGCATACATAAGCTGCGGAACGTGGGCTCTTCTCGGGACGGAGCTCGACAGGCCACTTCTTTCAGACGAGGCGAGGAAGGCGAACTACACGAACGAGGGAGGGCTCGACGGGAAGATACGGTTCCTGACGAACATCACCGGGCTCTGGCTGCTCCAGGAGTGCAAGCGCAACTGGGATGCGCAGGGGAGAAAATATTCCTACGCGGAGATGGCCGAAATGGCGGAAAAGGCGGAGCCCCTGAAATTCCTCGTGAATCCTGGCAACAGCGCCTTCCTGAGCCCATGCGACATGCCGCAGGTCATCCGGAAATACTGCGCGGAGACGGGACAGGGTGAAATCCCGGACGATGCGTCGCTGGTCCGCTGCGTGCTCGACTCCCTGGCCATCTGCTTCAGGGTGAAGATCGAGGAGCTCGAGGATCTCTGCACGACAAAATTCCCGAAGGTGCACATCATCGGCGGGGGATGCCAGAACAAGTCCCTGATGCAATGCTCGGCGGACTTCATGGAGCGCGATGTCGTCGCAGGCCCGGTCGAGGCCACGGCGATCGGAAACATCATCGCGCAGGCCGTCGCCTCGGGCAACGTCCGCTCGCTGCCCCAGGGCAGGAAAATAGTCGCGGACTCATTCCCGGTCGAAATCTTCAGGCCATCGGGAAAAATCCCGAAGAACCTCGTCGCGACGAAGGAAGGCTTTTTCAGAAAGCTGAAGTGATCCTAAAAAAAGCAGTTGGAATTTCATTGTCGCATAGGCAGGAGGATTTGAGGGTCCTCTGAGCCTGGATATATGGCGCGTCCGCGCAAAAACACCTTGAATGCATGGGCTAGGATAATATACGTGCCAGAACCACCGGGCTCATAAGTGCTTACAACTGGAAGCTGCGCGAGTATCCTTTTACCTAAATTAAGCAGTTGGCCGCATTTGCCGCAGATACGAGGCAGCAAGATGAAG
>DYMC01000243.1 GCA_020721745.1 Lentisphaera sp.
CTGCGGAAGCATAATCTCCGCGAAAATCACTATAGTTTATTCTGTATTCTATTTTTACAAGAGTTCCTCTCTTTAGATTTTTCAGACAAATTTAAAATGAACTCTTGTGACCTTTTTTCCAGTCAAGTCTCCAATTTGTTACGCGACTAAAGATTTTTAACACAGAACCCTAGAAGTAAGGGTCTAAATTGTCATTTCAAGCAATTCTATCTGGGGGCTCCTCATCCATCCTTTCCAGGGCGTGCGAGTTCCCTGAAAGCGCTCATGAAGAACCAATACTTGATGAAGGCGACCAGCGGGACGCTTATCGCTCCATATGCGGGAAGAAGCTGAAATAAGGATATTGCGAGAACAACAAACTTCATTGTCCATTTTGTCTTGAGCCTTCGCCCGAAGGGAAGATAGTTGGCAAAAGGTCTTATTACCGCTCCCTTAATGTAGAAATAGCCTATGACAAATCCCATCAGCGGGAAGAAACTCAGAGCTACACATACGGGAATTGTCTGGAAGATATAGCGCTTGTGTATGTGATTGAGGTAGGAGAAATATTCCCTGTCGGACCCCATCAGTTCATGTCCGCATTTCGGACATTTCTGGACAGGACGGTTTTCCCTCAGCTTAGCGCGGCAGTCCGGACAAAGCCTCTTCTCGATCGCGGAGATCTTGTTGAAGTCTGTTTCCTCCCCATCCTCCACCCACTTGAGGAAGTCGGCCCCGAGCTTGTTCATCATGTGCCGCGACATTGCGATTATCGCAGCCAGCACGGCGGCGAGGAGCAGGAGCGGCGGGATCATGTCGCGGACACTTATTCTGGATAGGATTTCAGGCATGTTTGGATACAGGTTACGGGATTCAGGTTACAGGATTCAAGATTCAGGATGCAATAGTATAAACTCCCGGCGCCAGGATTCAACATGCTCCCGTCCGCCCTTATGCCGGCTTGCAATTTCACAGGGTCAGATTACTTTACGGGCTGAATCCGGCACCGGGAACCCCCGCTTTCCGCCGGTTTCAAAACAAGACCAGCAACCGCGAGGAGAGCAATTTGCAGAATCCGGAAATAAGCGTCGTCGTCCCGGTAAAGGACGAGGAGGATAATGTCGTCGCACTGGCCGACGAGATCGAGTCCGCCATGGCATCGCTCGGCATGGCCTGGGAATGCCTCTGGATAGACGATGGCTCGTCGGACGGGACGTGGGGGCTTCTGCGGGAGCTTGCCGGACGCGACGGGAAGAACCATCGCGCCATCAGGCACACGCGCTGCTTTGGCCAATCCGCGGCGATGGCCACTGGCTTCCGCGAGTCGCGTGGTGCCATCATTGTCACTCTCGATGGAGACGGCCAGAACGATCCTGCCGGTATTCCCGACCTTGTGAAGACGCTCGTCTCGGAGAAGGCCGATGTCGTCAATGGCTGGCGTAGCAAGCGGAATGACAACATGATCCGAAAGATCTCCTCACGCATAGCGAACGGCTTCAGGAACACGCTCACCGGGGAGAATGTGAGAGATGTCGGCTGCGCGCTGCGCGCGATGAGGCGTGAATGCGTGGAGGGCGTTCCTGTCTTCAAGGGGATGCACCGTTTTCTTCCCACTCTGATCCGGATCGCCGGGCACAGCAAGATTATCGAGAGGCCCGTCAAGCATCGTCCGCGGACAAGGGGCAAGACCAAATACGGAGTCTGGAACCGTCTCTGGGTGGGACTTGCCGATACGATGGCGGTGTGCTGGATGAAGCGCAGGATGGTGTATCCAAAAATAGAACCGGAAGCTGTCATATCCAAGAAGGGAGGAGGAAGATGATGTCCGAGATCATCAGGAAGCTATCGGAGAATCCCTCCGAGACGATATGGGTTGCCTTCGGTTTTTTTGCGCAGGCCGCCTTCGCCGCCCGCTTCATCGTCCAGTGGCTTGCCAGCGAGAAGGCGGGCAGGAGCACTGTGCCGGTGGGCTTCTGGTATTTGAGCGTGCTTGGCGGCGGAATGCTGCTTGCCTACGCCATACACAAGAAGGATCCTGTCTTCATACTAGGACAGGCAACGGGGTTCTTGATATACGCACGCAACCTCTACTTGATATGGCGCGAGAAGAAGTCGAGCGCCAAACCGGAGTAAGGATTCAGCAAACGCCATCATTTTAAAAGGATTACATGACAATTCAGATTTTTTGCAGGCCTGACGAATTGCAGATTTTTCGTTTTATTCCATCCCCGATGCATTTTTTTTCAATATTTTTCTTCTTTTTTGCGTTTTCCGCTTGCAAAAATTATACGTAGTACTACGTGTAACAATGAAATCCCCCGAAAAACAACAAAAAAAAGCGGGAGGCGGACACATGGCGAAGCTGTCGATCAGTATGTTGGAGGCGAGACGGGATGCGAGGCTGAAGG
>DYMC01000244.1 GCA_020721745.1 Lentisphaera sp.
GGAGTCCGCCCGTGATCAAATTTGAAAAAATAAAAAAAATGTAGTGCCTAATTTGTGTAAGTCGTTGATAATAAACAATCTTATTTTTTAGGGCGCGAAATTTGGGTTAGAGACCGCCGCCAGATCGCCGCCAGCCTGAAAAAAAGGCGAAAAAGTGCGGCCGAAAAATCACAGAACTTCGGATATCTGGAGTTAAGGGGGACAAACAATCCACGCTAAAGCTGTGAACGCCGACAAAAGAGCCTTAACTTAGCGCCATTCAGGGCAGACCCCCACCCAGCACTTGTCCCGTGATTTCCACATCTTCCGCGATCAGTCCCGGTTCTTCTGAGAGACCTTCCGGAAGTGGTATCCGTAGATTGACAGCGTTACGGCAAGCGGGATGAACTTGGGCCGCATGAACTGCGTCCAGACCAGCAGCTTCCAGTAGTGGAATCGGCCTCTTCCAAAAATCCCCAGCATGTAGATTGATCTTATGAACGCGAGAATGTGCGAAAATCGCAGCGGGGTCTTCACGACCGGCGCCTTGTATTCCTTCAGGAATGTCCTCACTCTGCGGTAGTAGTTCCGCGGCGAGTATATCTCGTCGAGTATCTTGAGGTAGCCCTGCTTGAGACTTTCCACACTCATCTTGCTCGGAATTATGTTCGTCGAGCCGTCAACGTTGTCTCCAGTGCTGTCCCCCGAAAGCCTCCCCTCCTTCTCCATCCTCTTGTGGAGCCTGGTGCCGGGGAGAGCCTGCAGCATCCCGACCATCGCCATGGTTATGCCGCTCTTCTGTATGAAATCTATCTGCCGCTGGAATATGCTTGCGTTGTCGTTGTCAAATCCAACGATGAATCCACCCTGCACGTTCAGCCCGTTCCTCTGCATTTTCTTCACGTCCTCGATGAGATTCCTGTTTATGTTCTGCCCCTTGTTGCATTCGGCGAGGCTTTTCTCGTCGGGCGTCTCTATCCCTATGAAGACCGTGTCGAATCCGGCCTTGGTCATCAGCTCCATGAGCTCCTGGTCGTCGGCAAGATTGATAGACACCTCCGTGAGGAAGGTGATGCCGCGCTTGCCCTTCTGCCACTTGACCAGCGCGGGCAGAAGGTCGCTCTTGAGACGCGCCTTGTTGCCTATCAGATTGTCGTCCACGAAGAATACTCCGGCCCTCCAGCCCATCGCATACATCCTGTCGAGCTCGGCAATCACCTGCACCGTGGACTTGATCCTGCACCTGTGCCCGAAAAGGGACGTGACGTTGCAGAATTCGCAGTTGAAAGGACAACCCCGCGAATACTGCAGGCTCATGGTCACATACTTGCGCATGTCCGCAAGCTCCCAGAGCGGAACCGGAGTCTTGTCTATCTCCGGGAACACACCCGGCTCGTAAACCCTCCTTGCCGTCCCGTCCTCAAGGTCCTTCAGAAATAGCGGAAGATTGCTCTCCGCCTCGCCAAGAATGAAATGGTCCACTTCGGGAAAATTCGCGGTCGCCTCCGAAAAGAGAGGTCCGCCGGCAACCACGAGCAGTCCGGCCTTCTTGCACAGGGATATCGTTTCAAGAGCCGATTTCTTCTGCACGACCATTCCGCTGAAAAATGCGCAGTCGGCCCACTTGAGGTCGGCGGCCTTCAGCCTCCTGACGTTCATGTCAACAAGCCTCTTCTCCCAGGATCCCGGCAGCATCGCGGCAACCGTCAGAAGACCTAGTGGGGGTATCGCGGCCTTCTTGTCCACAAATTTCAGTGCGTGCTTGAAACTCCAGAAGGTGTCCGGAAATTCCGGATATATGAGCAGGACTTTCATCTTCACATTCCTCAGGCTTTACAGCCTATTTTGCGGCTTTGACAACGGAGAAACATCGTTTTCGAACACAATATCGGGGTTGGGGCGGGCTGGCAGGCGTGCAGTCGTTCAGCTCTTTCTCTTGAACTTGCCCGAAGCTGATCCACGTCCTTCGGCAATGCATATCTCAAGTCCGTCTCGGCTTTAATCCTCCGGCAATAACATATCACGTCATCTCATATTGTCAAGGGGAGGAGGAGCACTATCTCGTTCTTCAATCCTATTTCGACATCTCGACAACCAGTGTTCGCCTTATCTCTGACAGAAAAATCCAACCCCCCTCAGCCATCTTGGCAAAAGTGCTTGCATGGCCATTAAGATTGCCCTTGTTGGAGTTCAAGGGGAGAACAGGCATTAGGCAACAGGCATTAGGGTTGTTTGTCTTGTCCCCGAAATAAGTTGCTCTTTTTTACATCCCGCGTTTTGACTTTCAACCGCCCCAGTTTATTTTAATGTCGTAATTTTGAAATTACCTCAAATTATTTAAAGGCTCCATCATGAAATTGTCAATTGAAAATGCACCGGATGAACTGCGCGGAGGTCTGA
>DYMC01000033.1 GCA_020721745.1 Lentisphaera sp.
TAATTATCATAAACTTAAGTAAAAAAGCGATTTTCAACTGCTTTTTCTAGGATCACTGGAGTGGGTGGATTGCAAAACTTCCCGTGCCCGCACGGAGTTTCGCGATGTATTCCAAATCGCGCCAGTAATTATTCGCCGGCGGAGAGCTTCTGCACTGTAATTTTCACGAACACGATGTAGAATATGTCTTCGACATTGAAAAGATCGGCTTGAAACAATCATGGAGGCTTCGGCAGTGGCAAGATACAGCAAGGTGAGGGTTCCGGGGGACGGAGAGAGAATCACGTGTGGTCCGGATGGCAGGCTGCAGGTCCCGGACAGGCCAGTACTCGGGTTCATAGAGGGAGACGGGATTGGCGCCGACATAACCCTCGCGAGCATGGCCATATGGAACAGCGCGGTGAAGAAGGCATATGGTGGCAGGAGGAGCGTGGCGTGGATGGAGCTATACGCCGGGGAGAAGGCCAACCGGGTATACGGGGAGAACGTCTGGTTGCCGCAGGAGACGCTCGATGCAATTTCCGAATATTTGATTGCGATAAAAGGGCCTCTGACTACGCCAGTCGGAGGCGGGATCCGGTCCCTGAACGTGGCGTTGCGCCAGAAGCTCGACCTCTACGTATGCCTCAGGCCGGTGAGATATTTCAAAGGCGTTCCGTCTCCGGTGAAGGCTCCCGAGAAGACCGACATGGTGGTGTTCAGGGAGAACTCCGAGGACATCTACGCCGGGATTGAGTGGAAGGCGGGGACTCCCGAGGCCGACAAGCTCATCGAATTTCTCCAGAAGCAGATGGGTGTGCGGCAGATAAGGTTCCCGAAGGAATGCGGGGTGGGGGTCAAGACGGCGTCCAGGGAGGGCACGGAGAGGATAGTCCGTGCGGCGATGAAATATGCGATAGCCCAGGGCCGCCGGAGCGTCACCATAGTCCACAAGGGCAACATAATGAAGTTCACTGAAGGGGCCTTCAAGGACTGGGCCTACTCCCTCGTCCGCAGGGAGTTTGCGGACAAGGCCGTTCCGGCCGAGGATTGCAACTGGAAGGCTCCGGCGGGGAAGATGCTTGTGAAGGACTGCATATGCGATGCGTTCCTCCAGCAGATCCTGACGCGCCCCGACGAGTATGATGTGATAGTGACGATGAATCTGAACGGCGACTATGTGTCGGATGCGCTGGCCGCCTGCGTCGGAGGGATAGGGATAGCGCCCGGGGCGAACATAAACTACGTGTCGGGCCATGCCGTCTTTGAGGCGACGCACGGGACCGCTCCGAAATATACGGGGCTCGACAAGGTGAACCCGTGTTCGCTGGCACTTTCGGGCGAAATGATGTTCAGGCACATCGGCTGGAGCGAGGCCGCGGATCTTATGGTGAAGGGGATCGAGGCGGCGATATCGGACAAGCTCGTGACATACGACTTCGCGCGCCTGATGGACGGGGCGAAGGAGATGTCATGCTCCGGTTTTGCGAAGGCGGTGGTGGACAGGATGTGAGAACAAAGCCGTCCTCCTCTGGTGGATGGGACATGGCGGGGGCCAGCACAGAATGCTCAACAGCAGACAAGTCATAACTGCGGTGGACATTGGCACGTCCAAGCTGTGCGTCCTCATAGGGGAATGCGACTCGAAGGGGCGTCTAAGGGCTCTTGCGATGGGGGAGCGCGATTCGGGAGACGCCGTCTGCAAGGGCGAGATAAGGAAGATGTCGGACCTCTGCACCAGGCTCTCCGAGGCGCTCGAGGATGCCTCCGACTCCGCCGGGACCGAGATAGATCCGGCGAACATGTTCTTCTCGGTGACCGGAAGGCAGATAGCCTCGCAGAGGAGCATCGGCTCGGTCACCATAATGAACGAGGCCAGGAAGGTTTGCGAGGAGGAAATCAAGGAGGCGCTGGAAAACTCCAGGCAAATATCCCTTCCGGTCAACACCGTGCCCATAAACTTCGTGGATTCCGAATTCATCATGGACGGGAACAGGAAGGTGGAGGACCCCCTCGGCCTTGTCGGAAGCAAGCTGGAGGCGGTGTCTTTCTGTGTCCACGGGAGTTCGTCCATGGTGGAAAACTACCGGGCGGCGATAGGCGAGTGCGGATACCAGATAAAGCACAAGGGCGATATATTCGCGGCGCTTGCGTCCGCGAAATCAACGCTCGGCGCCGAGGACTTGAAGCATGGCACGCTTCTCATTGACATTGGCGCGGGGACAAGCGACTTTGCGCTCTTCCACGGTAACGGATATTTCGACTGCGGCTCCATCCCCGTCGGCTGCGACCACATTGCGAACGACATGTGCGCGGCATTTGACATACACGTGACCAAGGCGAGGGAGATCATCCAGGAGCACCTCCAGACCGACGACTTCCTCAAGGAGCAGTTCGTGTCGCTGGACAGGAGCGGAGAGCCAAGGAGGATACCTTCGGTGTCCATAGAGAAGGTCGTCGGGCTCAGAGTGAACGAGATATTCGAGATAATAGCGGCAAGCCTCCAGAAGAGCAGGCTCAAGCAGCATCTTGGCCGGGGTGTCGTCGTATGCGGCGGCGGCGCGAAGATCGCCATGATAGTGAAGGGAGCCGAGAAGTTCTTCGAGGCCACCGTCAGGACAGGCGAGGTCCGCGAGATAGATGGCGAGCTCTCCAAGCTCCGGGATCCCCGCTACTGCTGTGTGGCCGGGATTCTCAAATACGGAGCGGAAGGCAGGTCTGGCGGATCGGACAGGATGCGGATAATATCCGGGGTGGACAAGGGGTTGTGGTCTCTGATAACGCAATCATGGGGGAAGATCGTTGAATCAATCAAAATCTGAGACAGGGCTGCCTCCGGAAGGAATCATAGAGGCGAAAGGCGGGATAGCAATTCTTGGCATAGGTGGCGCCGGTGTGAAGATGGCCTCGGCAATCCTCTCCGCCGGGCCAAGCCCCCGGATGAGGCTCGGCGCGCTGGACTTTGACGAAGGCTCCCTGGCCTCATACAAGGGGGACTGCAAATTGTCATCTCCGCCTCCGGCGGGAACCAAGGCGATGGGGACCGGTGGCGATATTCTGGTCGGGGAAAGGCTCGCGGCGATGTCCAGAGCGGGCATTGCCCAATTCATTTCCGGAGCGGCCGTTCTCATAGGGCTCTCCGGTATGGGGGGGGGGACTGGCACCGCAGCCTCTCCCATAGTCGCTAGGGTTGCGAAGAAACTCGGCGTGCCGACCATATTCATACTGACCGTCCCCTTCAGCTTCGAGGGGCACAAGCGCAGGCAGACCGCCGAGAAGGGCATCGAGAATCTCCTCGTGGACGCCGACGTGGTCGTTCCGATAGACAACGACATACTCTATTCGATCATGCCTTCCGAGACACCGTTTCCGGAGGCTTTTCTAAGGTCGGACGCGGAAATCGCGATGTCCGCCCTTTGCATCGGGGAACTGCTGACGGCTGAATCCTATCTGTCATCCACCTTTCCCAGCCTCAAGAACATGCTCGGAAGAAGGAAGAGCAGCTGCTCCATAGGCTCCGGGGAGGCGGAGATGGGCGGAGGAAAAGACTTCTGCCAAGCCGCGGCCGAAAGGCTTCTGGACTCCCCGCTTCTGGGCGGGCTTGCGGAAATGAAAAAGGCCGACGCGGCGGCCATCAGCATATCAGGAGGCTGTGGACTTGGCATTGGACCCATGAAAAGGACCTTCGAAACGGTGAAGACATTTTTCCGCGACGATGCCGAGCTGGTCTGCTCGGTGTCCGACAACGGCCCCCAGGGGAAGGGCGTGTTCAGAATTACAGTCCTGGCGGCAAGATATGAAAGCCAGAAGCCCGAATCGGATAGCAAGGCTTCCGGCGCGGAAGAGGCTCGGCAAGGGGGCTACATGCAGGATGAGCTGCCCCTCATGACCCCGAAGAAAGGCATATTCGTGAACACATCGGAGAACTTCTTCAAGAGCCAGGACTTGGACATTCCAACCTTCCAGAGGAAGGGGTTGAGCGTAGATTTTGGCAAATAAGGAAAAACGTGCGGAGCCTTGAATGAGCGTCTCGATGTTGAAAACAGGCCTGCTTGCAGCATGCGCCACGTTGCTTGCGATTTTCGCAAACTCCTGCGGGGACAACGGACGGAACCGGGTCTTGTCCGATGCAAGATTTGACTCCAGCTCGGCCTTCAGGCTCCTTTCCGAGCTTGCCCAGGCAGGACCCCGGCACAGCGGCAGCGAAGGAGCCATGAGGACCGTGCTCTTCATCGAAAAGGAGCTTGCGGCGATAGGGATTCCGTCGCGCAGGGAGGAATGGACCGAGGATGCGCCGGGGGGAAGGACCGTGTTTGTCAACGTCGTGGCTGAAATCGAAGTTTCAGGGAAAAAACCGTGGATAATGCTTGGAAGCCACTACGACACTAAAAGACTCGACCAATGCCCCGGATTCCAAGGGGCCAATGACGGCAGCTCGGGAGTGGCTATATTGATCGAAACAGCCAGATGCCTTTGGCGCGCCAGAGAGAAATTGTCGAAAAACGTAGAAATCGTCTTTTTCGATGGGGAGGAATGTATATATTCATATTCCGAAAACGACGGTTTGCACGGAAGCAAGAGGCATCTCGAGGAGCTGCGGCGAAAAAAAAGGGACTTGAAGGCCGTGGTCGTGGCCGATATGCTTGCGGACAAGGAGCTTGATGCCTTCATCCCGGCCGACTCAAACGCAGAACTGGCCTCCAAATTCATGAAAACGGCTGGAAAACTTGGTGTTGAGCGGCATTTCCAGGTAAAAGACCTTAACATGCTGGACGACCATGCTCCTTTTGCGGAGGCTGGAATTCCATCAATCCTCATTATTGATTTCAACTATGGCCCGAACAACGTCTATTGGCACAGTTCAGGGGACAATCTCCGGAATGTCTCCTTGGAAAGTGTTGCTGTTTCTGGCAGCACCATATGCCATTTTGTCCTCGGGCTGGGCTTGGAATGAGCCGCTTCCAACAGGGCCGGAATAAAATTTTCGATGAATTTTGCTTGACCCTCTTGCTTATTTCAAGTTTACAGTTACCGTACTTTTCAAGTTCTTTAATTGTCAACGTTTCAATAAAGTCTGGAGGAGAAGATGAATCTGTTCGGTTTTGGTCCGGCGGCCATCGCAATGGCCGTGGTCATGGTGCTGGCCCTTATAGGGATGATCGTATGTGCGAAGAAGCAGGAGGTCACTCCTGCGGCGAAACCGGCCGCCATCGCGTGCATGGTCATAATAGTGGTCTGTGCGTTCGGAATACTCACTACGACCGGAATGTTCGGTGACGGGGGGACGAAGAAGCTAATCCAGAACGAGCTGGTCTACATGAAGGCATCGGCCTTCATCCCCGGCAAGCACATCGGGGAGAAGTATCCCGGGGCAAAGATACTTCTTCTGGTGGACGAGGAGAAGAACAACACCCGCCAGGCCGAGATGATCGAAGAGTTCAAAAGGGGCTTGGCCGGAAAGTGCGAGATCATTGGAACTGACTGCCCGAAACCCCTGCCTCCTCCGCCAGCGGAAGGCGAGGAAGCTCCGCCGGCGGCGGATCCAAACATGGCTCCAGGACCGGGAATGGCGGGAATGGATATGATGATCCCCATCCAAGAAATCATGACGGCGCAGTCAGTCACGGAGGCCATCGCGAAGTATCCTGGCGTGACCATGATTGTGACGTTGGTCGGGCTTCCGAGGAATTTCACCGAGATGGGGATTTGGCATGAAGAGGACGAGGCCAAGAAGCTGAAGGTGGCCGTAATCAACGGAGAGGTTTACCAGCTTGGCCCGGAGATCGCCTCAGGCCAGATTGTCGCCGCAGTGACCTACAATCCGAAGGGCAAGTTCGACGAGTCGAAGGCGCCATCGGATCCGCAGGCCGCGTTTGACAAAAGATACCTGATGATAACCCCGGAGAATGTGGAGCAGATCGCCCAGGATTATCCAGGGCTTTTCGAAGTTCAAAAGTGAAAAATATTGAATCAATTGGAAAAGGCCGGATTCGTCCGGCCTTTTTTTTCGGCCAGGCCATGAAAATTAAATTCCAGAAATTCCACGGCGCGGGAAATGATTTCGTGATGGTCAATGCAGTGGAGGTGAAAACCCTGGATCCCGCACAGATATCGCAGATCTGCTCGAGGAAAAGAGGTGTTGGAGCCGACGGGCTGATAATCACCGGAGAAAGGGACGGGAACGGGCTTTCCCCGTTCATATACTTCAACGCGGACGGTTCCAGGGCGGATTTCTGCGGCAATGGACTCCGATGCGCCGCTCTGTATTGCCATCTGAATTTCGGTGGCGAAGAGTTCAAGTTCAAGACAGATGCCGGAATTTGTCCAACCAAGATTCTTCCCAAAAGAAAAGTGATGATAGAGGCCCCCGTCACATCCATCCCGGTGAAAATATCAATAGCCGGAAAAAAGGCTTTCTTCTGTGGAATAGGCGTGCCCCACGCCGTTCTGCTCTCAGAGGATATCGACAAGGTGGACGTGGCCGCAAAAGGGGCGAAGATAAGGTTCTCGAAGGCGTTCGCACCCGGGGGGACGAACGTGGATTTCGCGCAGGTGCTGCCGGACGGCTCGGTCAGGCTGAGGACATACGAGAGAGGCGTGGAGGAGGAAACCGAGGCCTGTGGCAGCGGCGCATGTGCCACTGCGCTGTGCCTCGTCGCGTTCGAAGGCATGGAATTTCCTGTCAAAGTCAGGGTGGCTTCCGGAGACATCCTTGAAATATCCAACCCGGGAAATCAAGCAATTGGAAAAATGCGGAGACTTGACTTGACCGGACCCGCAGAGTTGTCCTTCAGAGGAGAAATCGAAATATGACCGCAACGCCATCACCCCAGTGAGAAGAACTCCTGTTTCGCGTTCCTGACGAAATCCCTGCATAGCCTCGGAGAGCAGTTTCTGTTCTCGTCCTTCATCCCGCTGTTCGCGTCAACACCATATGGACGGACAATCCTTATCGCTTCGGCGACATTCGACGGGTTCAGTCCGCCAGCCAGTATCACCGGCAGCTTGCAGCGGGATGCGAACTCGGCGCTTTTCAGCCAGTCGTGCGTCTTTCCTGTTCCCCCGACCTGCCCGGTGTTCCTGTTGTAGCTGTCAACGACCACGGCGTTGACATACGGGATGAATTGATCAATCTCCGGCTGGACTTGTCCGTCCACGACATGGAGCGCCAGAATGATTTTTCCGGAGCTGGGGAGATTCTCCCTTGTCTTTTTCACCTGGTCGAGCGAGCTTCCGCCATGGAGCTGAACGTTGAATATCTGGGTCTTGTCCAGTATCTCCAGTATGGGCTCGGCCTCCACAAGATGGGTCACTATCACCGGAGACATGTAGGGAGGCAGCATCTGCGCCAGCCTGCAGGCCGTCCCGGGAAGTATGAAATCGGGAGAGGCATGTATCTGCCCGACGAGAAACCCTACAGCATCGGCTCCCGAGCCGACCGCCGCCGCCAGGTCATCGTCGGTCCTCACTCCGCATATTTTCACTCTCATCTGTTCCTCTCCCAGATTTCGGCGACCCCCAGAAGAACCATGTCCCCCACATATGCGCACCCGGGGATCAGATCGAGGATGAAACGCCCCCCCCCGCCAGTGGAGAAAACGGTGAAATCCGAGAATCCGCACTCCGATGCCATCCCCTCGACAAGATGCTCCACGGCTCCCGCCAGACCGTTCCATACGCCCGAGCGCATCGCCGATGACGTGTCCCTGCCGGCGAAAGAACGGGGTTTCTTGGAGATGTCCTCCAGACAAGGGAGAGCTCCAGTCCCCGAGTGCAGCGATCTGATCATAAGATCCGCCCCGGGCAGAATCGCCCCGCCCAGAAATATCTTGTCCATCGAAATTGCGTCAACGGTCACCGCAGTGCCTGCATCCACGATGATGGCGGGGCGGTCTGCGATTTTCGCAGCCGCTGCCGCCGCGGCCACCCTGTCGGGTCCTATGGTCCGTCGGTCCACCAGACTGAAATCCACCCCCGTGTCGAGCGAAGCGTCAATCCAGAGTATGTCGAGATGCTTGAATTTTCTCCGGACGGAAGGCACCACGCATGAAGCCGCAGCCCTGCCGGTCTTTCCGAAAACAAGCGGCGATATCTCTCCAGTCGGGATTGATTCGATGCGGTGCAGTCTTCCTCCTCGCCAGGACGCAGTTCTCGTCCTGCTGTTTCCGATGTCCACCACGACGACCGCGTCCATACTGGGATGGCATCCGCAGTTGGTCTTGTCTCTAGCTTTTTTCATCGCTCGTCCACCCCCATTGACAGGAAGTCGAGATAATTCTGCAGGATTATCAGCGCCGAAAGGGAGTCTATTTTCTCCTTTCTCTTCTTCCTCGACATGTCCGCCTCGATCAGTATGTTTTCGGCGGACACGGTGCTGAATCTCTCGTCCCACAGCGCGGTCTCGATATTGAATTCGTCTTTAATCGCAGCGGCGAGCGCCCTTATGGCGGTGCAGGAGCCGCCATCGCTGCCGTCCAGCTTCCTGGGCAGTCCGAATACGACAAGTCCGGCATCCGAATCGGACGCGAGCCCTGCGATTTTCGCAGCCAGCGCCTTTGCTCCGCAGTTGTTCGCGATATGCTCCCGGGCCTGCGCTATCGTCCGGGTCGGATCGCTGATGGCCACGCCTATCCGGGCCTCCCCGTAGTCTATGCAGAGTATTCTTCCCTTGTCTTTCACAGGAATTTCGAGAGTTTCGGATTCAAGCCGATCCGCTGGACAAGAGCCTTCAGCTTTTGCGCGGATGCCTTCGGACATGCGAGTGTCGCGTGCGGCGTGTGGACAAGCACGATGCCGTCAAGATCGAGGAGAGCCAGAAGATGTTTTTTTCCGTAGTTCGCCACGATGTTGTCGCGGGAGCCGAGGATCGCGATGTCGGCTCCCTTGATGCGGTTGCCGGCCCCGTCCGTGGGAAAATGCTTCGCGACGCTGTCCCACGAGCCGAGGTCGTCCCAGTCGAACGATGCTTCTGCCACGACGAAGCTGTCGAGTTTTTCCATGAGGGCGTAGTCTATCGAGATTTTCTTCATTCCGGGGAATTGTTTTTTCACATGGGCGGCGAAAGCCTTTTTTTGCGATGCCTTTCTGAAGTCCTCGAACGCGGAGAAGAGCCCCGGGTTGTGTTTGCGGAGAAGGAGTTCGAAGGAAGCCAGGGACCAGATGAATATCCCGGAATTCCACAGATGCCTTTTCCCTGCCAGCAATCTTCTGGCCTTGGCCAGATCAGGTTTCTCCACGAAAGACAGCCCCTTCCTGAACACAGTGCCGGAACGGCCCGGGAGCACGTCGCCGCATTGGATGTATCCGTATGCGGTGGATGGGAAGTCCGGCTTTATCCCGATGGTGACTACCTTGCGGCTGGAAATCGCGGCCTCCGCCGACCTCTCCATGGCCAAGGCAAAAGCCTTCTCGTCCTCGATCATGTGGTCGGCCGGCAGGACCACCATGGCCGTGTCCGGGGAGGGGGCGCGGGCCGATATTATGGCGGCCGCAAGACATATGCACGGAGCGGTGTCGCGCACACATGGCTCTGGAATTATGTTCGCCCGGGGGAATCCGGGAAGGGCTTTAACGACAAGCGGGACGTATCGCCTGTTGGTGGCTATCAGTATGTTCCCGTCCGGGACGAATCTCCCTACGCGCCTGACCGTCCTCTGGATCAGGGATGGGCCGTCAATGAAGCCTGCGAACGGCTTCGGGACACTGTCCCTGCTCAGCGGCCAGAAACGCTCTCCCCGTCCCCCGGCCATCACGAGAGCGAAAACATTCTTCTTCATGGATTGTCCCCTGGCGTTTGATCAGCCGCCGCCGCTGCCGCCAAGAACTTCGATGATCTTGATAAGAGGCATGAAGAGCGCTATGACGATTGTGCCGACGACGACGGCCAGGAATATGATGAGCAGAGGCTCTATCATGGATGTGAGCGCTTCCACGGCATTGTCCACTTCCTCGTCGTATGTGTCGGCGATCTTCTCCAGCATGTCCGGCAGCTTGCCGGTCTCCTCGCCGACCTCGATCATGCTTATGACCATGTCAGGGAACACCTTCGTCGCCGAAAGAGGCTTGGCGATGCCCTCCCCTTCCTTCACCGCGTCGTGAACCTTCTGGACGGCCGAGCATACGACTTCGTTGCCGGCGGTCTCCTTCACGATCTGCAGGGCATTCAGCACAGGCACGCCTGAAGCCATGAGTGTCCCGAGGGTTCGCGAGAATTTCGCTATCGCCGAGCGCGACACGATGGGGCCGAAAAGGGGCATCCGGTATTTCACCCAGTCGAAGAAGAACTTGCCCTTAGTGGTTTTGTTGAGTATCTTGTAGACGACGACTAACAAGGCAATTCCAATAAGCACCATTGGCGCTTGATTTTTCATGACATCGCTTATTTTTACTACGAAGGCCGTAAGAGCTGGAAGCGGAACTCCGGCCAGCAGTTCCGTGAATATCTGTTTGAACTTTGGCACGATGAAGACCATCAACCCCGCCGTGATGGTCATCGCGATGGTGAGAACGACCACGGGATAGACCATTGCCGACTTGATCTTCGAGGCCAGCCTCGCGGCCTTTTCAAGGAATCCCGCCAGACGCATGAGAATCACTTCCATCGCGCCCGCGGCCTCGCCAGCCCTGATCATGTTGAGGTAGAGCTTGTCGAACGACTTAGGATTCTGCGCAAGAGCCTCGGAGAAGGTCGAACCGCCCTCGACAGAATTGGCCGAGTCCCCGATGACCTTCCTCACCGCCGGATTTTTTGCCTGCTTCTCGAGGGTTCTCAGCGAGCGGACAAGCGGAAGACCGGCGTCGAGAAGAATGGAAAGCTGGCGGGTGAACACCATCAGATCCTTGTATTTTATGACAGGTGCGCCGAAGCTGAGATTCATGCTCATCATGGAGCCGCCCTTCTTGCCCTGGGCTGCTCCGGGCGCCGTGCGTACGCCGCCCTTCTTGCCCGCCGATGCATCCTCCTTCACGGAGGTTGGGAACATCCCCTGTTCCTTCAACGCCACGCCTACGGCCTGTTCATTGGCGGCCTCGATCCGGCCCTTCTTCTCCTTGCCATTGGCATCCATCGCGGTGTATTGATAGACAGGCATGACTCACCTCCGCTTAAGTTGTTTTTCCCTTCCCATAATCTAACGCCTCTTCTGGGCTCCTTCAAGTTTCTGCAGCAGACTATCCGCATCCTGGGCCTTGGTTATCATCTCGCCGTATGAAATTATGTTCTGCTGGTAGAGATCGAGAAGATGGGAGTCGAGGGTGTTCATCCCGTATTTTGCGCCAGTCTGGATGTCGGATGTTATCCTGTAGGTCTTCGCCTCCCTTATCAGGGCGCGTATCGAGGGGGTCGAAATCATTATCTCGAATGCCGCAACCCGCCCGGGCTTGTCTATCCTCGGCAGAAGAACCTGCGATATCACCGCCACGATGGACGATGCGAGCTGGGTCCTGATCTGCTCCTGCTGATCCGTCGGAAAGGCGTCCACGATACGGTCAACAGTCCGCGCCGCCCCAGTGGTGTGCAATGTGGCGAAGACCAGGTGCCCTGTTTCGGCCGCAGTGACGGCCGCCTCCATCGTCTCGAGGTCGCGCATTTCGCCGACGAGAATCACGTCCGGGTCCTGGCGCAGCGCCCTTCTCAACGCCTCGCTGAACGTGGGCACATCAACCCCGACCTCCCTCTGTATCACCACACTCTTCTTGTGCTTGTGGTAGAACTCTATCGGATCCTCGACCGTGATTATGTGGCAGTCCCTCTCCTCGTTGATGACGTTGATCATCGAGGCCAGAGTGGTGGACTTTCCGCTCCCCGTCGGGCCGGTGACCAGAATGAGCCCCCTCGGCTTGTAGAGAATGTCTTTTATCGAGGGTGGGAGGCCGATCTTGTCCAACGCCAGCAGCGTGTTCGGTATCTGCCTCATGACCATCCCCTGGCAGCCCTTCTGGAAAAAGCAGCTCACCCTGAAGCGGGCCTTGTCCTCGTATGCGAAACCGAAGTCCACGCCGCCGTCCTGCTTCAGTTTCTGTATGTGTGTGTCGGAAGCCACGGAGCGCACCAGCTTCTCCGTGTCCTCGGGGGCCAGATTCGGCGCGTCTATCGGTGTCATCGAGCCGTGGAGCCTTATGACCGGCGGCAGCCCGACCTCGATGTGCAAGTCGCTCGCCCCCTCGTCAACCATTAACTGAAGCAGATCGTTCATCTCAAGTTGCATGCGTGACCTTCCTATATTTGAATTATGCCACTGTGTATTTCAGGACTTCCTCCAGCGTAGTATCGCCGTCGAGTATCGAGCGTATCCCGTCCTCCCGTAGCGTCCTCATTCCGAGTTCCCTGGCCTTCTCCTTCAGCACGATGGTTGGTGCCTTGTCCATGACCAGCTTGCGGATGGTGTTGTTCACCGGCAGGTACTCGCAGATGGCCTTCCGCCCCTTATAACCGCTGTTGTTGCATGTCTGGCAGCCCTTGCCGTAGAAGAACTTCCTGTTCCCAACCTCCTCCCGGTCTATCCCAAGTTTCTTCAGGTCGTCGTCCGTGGGCTCGAACTCCGTCTTGCAGTTCGGGCAGACTTTCCTCACCAGGCGCTGGGCGAAGATTCCGACAAGCGACGAGTTTATGAGGAAGGGCTCCACGCCCATGTCCACGAGACGGGTCACCGCGCCGGCCGCATCGTTCGTGTGAAGAGTCGAAAACACGAAGTGGCCTGTCAACGCCGCCTGGATCGCCATCTGCGCCGTGTCCAGATCTCGTATCTCCCCTATCATGATTATGTCCGGGTCCTGCCGCAGAAAGGCCCTCAGCGCCCTTCCGAAGGTCATCCCGACGGATTCGTGGATTGGAAGCTGGATTATCCCCTCGAGATCGTATTCGACCGGGTCTTCGGCCGTAAGCAGCTTGTCGTGAGGATCGTTGATCTCCTTGAGCGCAGAATAGAGGGTGGTGGTCTTGCCCGAACCGGTGGGGCCTGTTATGACGAGGATGCCGTTCGGCAGATGTATCGCCTTACGAATCTCCTTGAGCACGTCCTGGCCGATGCCCAGCGCATCAAGGTCGAGGTTGACGACCGACCTGTCGAGGATTCGAAGCACCACCGACTCGCCGTGCTGGGTTGGAAGCGTCGAGACGCGGAGGTCGACGGGTCGCCCGCCTATCTTGAGCTGGATTCGGCCATCCTGCGGCAGCCGGCGTTCGGAGATGTTCAGACCGCTCATGATCTTTATGCGGCTGAGAACCGGTATTGCGAGGTTCTTCGGCGGCGGGGCCATCTCGTATAGTGCGCCGTCCACGCGGTATCTTATCTTGAACTCCTTCTCGAACGGCTCGAAGTGCACGTCGCTGGCCTTCGCCTTGATGGCCTGATAGAGTATCACGTCCACGAACTTGACTATCGGCGCCTCGTTCGCCATGTTCTCTATGTCGGCGATATTGTCTATCTGCCCATCTTCTTTCTCGTCTACGTTCACGTTCATTGATTCAAGCATGTCCCGCATGCTCTCCGTCTCGATCGGATAGTGCTTCTCGATGGCCGACTCGATCTGCTTCTCCTTCGCCACGATCACATGGATGTCCTTGTTCAGGATGAAGCGCAGCTCGTCGGCTATGTGGTAGTTGAGCGGATTGCGCGAGGCTATCGTCAGGGTCTGGCCGTCGAAGGATATGGGTATTATCCCGTACATCCTGGCCGTGTCCCCATCAACCATGTCTATCACGGACTTCTCGATCTCCACGGTCTTCAAATCCAACACGTCGGTCGCGAGGCTCGTTGCTATTATCTGGAGGAGATCGTCCTCGTTGGTTATGCCGAAGTCCACGAGCAGCTCCATGAACGGCTTCCCCGTGCGCTGGAACTCCTCCTCGATCTCGAGCATCTGGTTCTCGTTGCAGATACCCTCCTGCATCAGGATGTCTTTTAGCGATTGACTTTCAGGATCAAGCATTGCACAATCTCCCCGTTGATCATTCCTCGTCCATCATGGTGCTCGACAGGACCTCCTCGATCGTGGTCATTCCCGCGGCCGCCTTCCTCAGCCCGTCCTCGCGGAGAGTCCTCATACCGGATTTTCTTGCCGCATCCCTTATGACACTGGAAGGGACTCTCTCGTATATCAGGTTCTGTATCTCGGTGGTCACCATAAAAATCTCGTATATCCCCATCCTGCCCTTGTAGCCGCTTCCTCCGCATTCGGCGCATCCGCGCCCCTTCATCAGCTTGGAGTTCTTCACAAACTCCTGATCCAGCCCCATCAGCTGGAGAAGATCGGCCTCGGGCTCGTAGGGTGCCGCGCAGTTCTTGCACACCCTGCGGACAAGCCTCTGTGCCATGACCGCGCGCACGGCGGATGCCACAAGAAATGGCTTGATCCCCATGTCTATGAGACGTGTGACCGCGCCCGGAGCGTCGTTCGTATGAAGCGTGCTGAAGACCAGATGCCCGGTCAGAGCGGCGTTGATCGCGATTTCCGCGGTCTCCAGATCCCGGATCTCCCCGACCATGATAATATTTGGAGCCTGGCGCAGCATAGCCCTGAGCGCCTTCGCGAACGTCATGCCTATCGTGGCTATCACCTGCACCTGGTTTATCCCGCTGAGCTGGTACTCGACAGGGTCCTCCACGGTGATTATCTTGCGGTGCGGAGAGTTGATGGAGCTGAGGAATGCGTAGAGGGAGGTGGACTTGCCAGAGCCAGTCGGGCCGGTCACGAGGAAGACACCGTCAGGCAGAGCCACTATCTGGTTTATTAGCTCCTGGTCGTCGCTGAAGAAGCCAAGCTTCGGAATGTCTATCTGTATGCTCGCTCGGTCGAGAATTCGCATCACTATGCTCTCGCCATGGGTCGTGGGGATGGTGGAGACACGAAGATCTATCTCCTTGCCCTCCACCTTGAGCTGGATTCGCCCGTCCTGCGGAACACGCTTCTCGGAGATGTCCAGCTTGGCCATGATCTTCAGACGGCTCGTGATGTTGCTCTGGAGGTATTTCGGGGGGCTCTCCATCTCCTTCAATACGCCGTCTATCCTGTATCTGACCCTGTATTTCTTCTCCATCGGCTCGAGATGTATGTCGCTGGCCCGCAGCTTTATGGCCTCCACGATGAGCAGGGACACCAGTTTGATGATAGGCGCGTCGTCCTCGACGTTCTCCGCCCCCTCGGTCGCCTTCGCAAGCTGGCTCTCGATGTCCCCCTCCGCCCCGATCTCCTTCATGAAGGAGTCCACGTTCTGCTCCAGGCTCCCGTAGTAGTGGTCGGTCAGGTGGTCTATCTGCTCCTTGGACGCCACGACCGCCTCTATGTCCTTCTTCAGGATGTATCTTATCGCGTCAATCGTCTCCAGGTCCGACGGATCGCTGGTCGCCACGGTTATGATGTTCTCGTGCTTGTATATGGGGATGACCTTGTATTGCCTGACCATCTCCGGGGTCATGGTCTGGACCACGTCCGGGTCTATCACGTGGTTCGAGAGATCCACGACCTCCAGACCGTATTGCTGGGCGAGAAGATTGAGCAGCTCGTTGCCGTCCACGTGCTTCAGCTCCTTGAGGGCATCTATCACGTCGAGCTTGCCGCCCGACTGCGCCACCTTCTCCCACGCCTCGTTGACCTGCTCCTCGGAGACCATCCCGTTCTCCTGGAGCACCTCGAGGATGAATTGAGTGTTTCTGGCCACGTGTCCTACCTCTGCAAGTTTTTCCAGCTACATACAGCTAATATCGGACAGGCTTTTTGCAAGTCGAAAAAGAAAAAATTTCTTGATTAGCCCCGAAACACTGGTATCTTACGGGCCACCAGAAAACTATGGGAGCATTTTCCAGGCCAGCTTAGCTCAGCGGTAGAGCAACGGTTTTGTAAACCGTCGGTCTCCGGTTCAAATCCGGAAGCTGGCTCCAGCCCCTCCTCCGCATCCCAAGCCAGAGCTTGGGAAAAGCTCCGCCACGAACTGAACCGAATCACTTTCCGTGGCTCCTGACGAGGGGACCCTGGCTTTTCCCTGATTCCGTGATGGTCTTTTTGGCCATCATCCTTTTTTGGTTTTTCAACGCGTGAGTTACATCCCGAAATGACTTTTTAAAGCACTTCGGCGAACGATTTTCACTATTTTTTCTTTTGAATCACCACCTTTCAT
>DYMC01000034.1 GCA_020721745.1 Lentisphaera sp.
GAAAAAAGAAAGGCGGAACTCAAGCCAAAGATAAAGCCGATAACCTTCCAATGATGCGAATGATCCTTGCGCCGGGACGGCGCAAAGTACTCGAGCCGGGCTGATTTGCGTAAAGCGTTGATGATCAACAAGGTTATTTTTTGGGGCGCGAAATTTGGGTTAGCCCCCCGCGTGATCCGCGCCGTCGGATGGACAAGGCAGGGCGCGATCCCTCCGGTCCCGAGCGCGCCGCATGCGTTTTTGGTAGGGCGCGATCGCCGATCGCGCCGATGGACGGTTCTCCTTTGGAGAACGCCGTCCCGACCTTATCGTCTACTGGAACTCACCCTCCCTCCTTCAGCACCTTGGCCACCTTGTCTGCGTCGGAACAGAGGATCACAAGGTTGTCTCCGATCTCGACCTGCGTCTTGCCGTCGGGTATTATCTGCTCTTTGTTGCGGAATATGGTCACGACCGTGCATTTGTCCGGGAGTTTTATCTCGGAAAGAGGGCTCCCCGCGCACTTGTAGGCGGAGCCTATTCTTATTTCGAGGAGTTCGGCCGAGGTGGCCTTTTGTATCTTCCTCGACTTGAGGTATCTCTCCATCACGTTCTTGTTCTTGAGGGCGTTGGAATATGCGCTTATTATGTCCTCGCGCCTCAGGAGCCCCATGATCTTCCTCGAGTCGAAGCTGTCCACCACCGGAACCGTGTGGTAGGGTTCGCTTCCGAAGACCATGGCGGCGTCCTCGAGGGAATCGTCGCACCTCATCTTGACCAGCTTGCGGGAGCAGATGTCCGCCACGATGCCGCTGTCCAGGAGGTCGGGACGCCGGTATAGGTCTTTTATGTTGACCACACCGAATAGCCTGCCTGCGCTGTCCACCACGACGCAGCGTTTCACCTCCTTCATGTGGAAATATGATTCGAGATCCCTTATGGGCATGTATGCGGGGATTTTGACGATATGCGATTCCGGGATCATCGCGTCCTCGACGCTGATCGTATCGAGAATGCTCTTGGACTCGAGCTCATCGAGATCTATCCCCATCGCTGCCAGCTTGCAGGTGTATATGTTCTCCCTCGACATCCTGTCGGAGACGAGCATGGCGACGACGGTTGCGAACATGAGGGGCAGTATGATGTTGTAGTCCCTGGTCATTTCGAAGATGAGCATGATCGAGGTGACCGGGGATTTGGCCGCCGCCGCAAATACGGCCGCCATCCCGACCACGGCGTATGCGCCATGGCTTGAGACCACGTTCGGGAAGAGCGTCCCGGCGGCCTTCTCGAAGAAGGCTCCGAAAACCGCTCCCATGAAGAGCAGCGGGGCGAAGACCCCTCCCGACCCGCCGGAGCCGAGCGTGAACGAAGTGGCGGCGATTTTCGCGACGAGGAGCAGGACTAGAACCCCCAGTGTGAAATCTCCGTCGAGCGCCTTGCTGACGGCCGGGAATCCAGAGCCGTATATTCCGGGGGCGAAGTAGAGGAATATCCCGCAGAGCAGGCCGCCAAGCGCCGGCTTGAATATGCTGTCGAGCTTGAGCTTGTCGAAGGCATTCTCCGAGCGGTGCAGCAGCTTCGTGAAAGCGAGTGCCACAAAGGCGGAGAGAGCTCCCATTACCAGGTAGAACGGCAGCTCCATCTGGTCGTAGGAGTATGTCCCGAGGGAGAATGCCGGACTGTCTCCAAGGAAGGAGTGGGCTATCACGGAGGATGTCACCGATGCCACCACGATGGAGCCGAACTCCTTGAGTCCTGCCTTCTTCATGATGACCTCGGTCGAGAATATGACGCCTGCTATCGGGGCGTTGAAAGTCGCCGATATTCCCGCCGCCGCTCCTGAGGCCAGGAGCGTCACGGTTCTTCTCTCGTTCAGGGAGAGCATCTGGGAGATGGCCGAGCCGATCGCGGAGCCTATCTGCACGATGGGCCCCTCACGTCCACAGGAGCCGCCGGTGCCTATCGTCATGATTGAGGCTATGGTCTTCGCGAAGGCGACCATGGGCCTTATCTTTCCCCTCTCGAGCGATACCGCAACGATCACGTTCGGCACTCCGTGCCCCTTGGCCTCCGGAGCCACGAACCTGATTATCGGCCCCACAAGAAGCCCGCCTATGGCCGGAAGAATGAAATAGAGCATGTTCCTGTCCGCCGCCATGGCATCGAGGAATCCGTGCAGGTCGGAGAGAGCCTTGATGAATACGACCGAGGCCAGGCCGGTGCAGATTCCGACGGCGAGAGCCATCAGCACCATGAAGGAGTATTCCTCCTTCTTCAATCTGCCGGCAAGCCCTTTTAGAAAATCAAAGATTGAAAAACTCTTGTTCAATCGAGCATTCCCCTTAGAAAAGTGGAGAGAGTAACATACAGCCTCAAGATTTCTTCTGCAAGAAAAATCCATATGACGGTTGCGACTGCCAGAAAAGGGCCGAACGGAATGGCCGCCGCGAGATTCTTCTTCCGGACGGAAACCAGAAAAAGCCCGTATAGCGAGCCGCAGAGCGAGCCGCAGAGAAGGGTGAAGAAGGCGCCTGGAAAACCGAGGCATGCCCCGACCGCACCCACGTATTTCACGTCTCCCCAGCCAAGAGCGTCCTTCTTGAATACCGAACGCCCGGCAATAGACACAATGGACATGAAGAGCAGCGATGACAGCATTCCGAATCCGGAGAAGACGATGGCCGGCAAAGCCTTCCTGAAGCCGAAGCCCTCGGGAAGCAGGGCCGCGAGCAGGAGGCCGGCCACCATGACAGGACAGGTGGTCGCATCAGGAATGATGAAGTGCCTGATGTCTATGAAGAATGTCGTGATGGCCAGGGCCGATATGGCGAACAGGCGCAGCGCCGCCGCCGGATGCCCGCCGTTGAAATTCAGCTGGAGCCATATCGCGAGATAAAGCGAGCCGCACAGCGCCTCGACAACGGCGTAGCGCACGGAAATCCTCCCCCCGCAGGCGGAGCATCTGCCCCTAAGGAAAATCCACGAGAAGATCGGGATGTTCTCGAAGCACCTTATCAGATGCCCGCACGACGGACAGCTCGACGGAGGGCTCACGAGGCTGCCTCCCCTGGGAAGCCTCCATATGCAGACATTGAGGAAGCTGCCTATGCAGGCGCCGAAGGCAAAGACGAAGGCGGAGAAGAGCCAGAATCCGGAATCATTTTGAAACGGCTGCATATGCGACTATCTTTCTCCAAATAAAATTCTCCGCCCCCGATCCAACGGGGACGGCACGCCGTCCGGATCAGGTGCCGAAGCTCCTCTTCACCTCGGACTTGAGCTCTTCCTGCGAGAACGGCTTCGGCAGCAGCGGCAGCGCCTTGATCCTGGGGTCTATGGTGTCGATGACATCGGGATACCCGGACATCAGAATTATCTTCACGTCGGGCCTGGTCTTCATGGTGTATTCAGCCAGCTTGCCCCCGTCCATGAACGGCATGACAAGGTCTATCAGAGCGAACTTGATCTCCTCCCCCCTCTGCGCCAGCATCTGTTTCGCCTCGAGCCCGTCCCCGGCGACGAGCACCTTGAACCCCTCCCTGCCGAGATACGACGAGACGAGCATCTGCAGAACCTTGTCGTCCTCGGCGAGGAGGACAGCGCCCTTGGGGACGGCATCCGCGAGGTCTCCGGCCTCCTGCATTTCCGCGGCGGATTTGGAGACAGCCTCCTTCTCCGGGGCGGGGATAAAGACATCGAAGGTGGTCCCCTTCCCCAGTTCGCTCTCGAAGGTTATGAAACCCGAATGCTGCTTGACTATGCCGTAGACGGTGGAAAGGCCCAGGCCGGTGCCCTTTCCCTTTGGCTTGGTTGTGAAGAACGGCTCGAAAATCTTGAGCTTCACCTCGTCGCTCATGCCATGCCCGTTGTCGCGGAAGGAGATCTTCACGAACTCGCCCGGCGCCGCGGAGAACCCGGCGTAGTCGTATGGCACCGTCTGCACATGCCTGCTCGCCGACACCCCTATCCTGCCCCCCGTCCCGGGAACTGCGTCTCTCGCATTCAAGACCAGGTTCATTATCACCTGCTCTATCTGTCCCCTGTCGGCCTTGATCATGAGCCTGTCGTCCGGGAGGCTGTAGCTTATCGAGACATCATCGCCGATTATCCGCCTTATCATGTCGTGGATATCCGACACTATCTCCTTCACGCACACTGGCTGCATGTTCATGACCTGCTTGCGGGTGAAGGCGAGGAGCTGCTTCGTGAGGGATGCCGCCCTCTTCCCGGCCATCCTTATCTGCTCGACGGATTCGCGGGCGCCCTCCTCCCCCCTGATCTGGGAGAGGGCCAGATCCGAATAGCCGAGGATCGCCGTGAGAATGTTGTTGAAGTCGTGGGCGATGCCGCCTGCAAGCCGCCCTATTGCCTCCATCTTCTGCGCCTGTATGAGCTGCTTCTGCAGATCCACCTCGCGGGTAACATCCCTCTTCACCGCCACGTAGTTGACTATCTCCCCATTCTTCGCTTTCACCGGGGATATCACCGCTTCCTCCTCGTAGATTGCCCCGTCCTTCCTTCGATTGAAGAAATGTCCGCGCCAGACATCCCCGGCACGGATGGTCCTCCAGAGATCCTCGTAGAAGACCTTGTCGTGCTTTCCACTCTTCAGGAACCTGGTGTTCCTGCCAAGGGCCTCACCAACGGTGAAGCCCGTCACCTTCTCAAACGCGGGATTCGCATATTCAATGACTCCATCCGGTCTGGTCACTATCACCACCTCGTCGGTCTGGCTTATGGCCGCCTCCAGCCTCTCCCTTTCGATCTCGGCGCTGGCCCTTTCGCCCACGTCATAGCCGATGGCCACCACATTTCCGCCGGCATCTCCCGAGAAGAATGGATGGAACCTGACATCGAAGAGCTTGCCGTTGAAATCAATCCGGGAGGAGAAGTCCAGCCCGTTGCGCGCGGAAGAGACGCAGTCCCTGAACTTGTCGTTCGCCTTGAAAAGCTCCTCGATGCCCAGACCCTTCGCCTTCGCAGGATCCAGGCCTATCTGCCCGACGGCCTTTCCGGCAATCTGCGAGACACGCCCCTTGCGGTCGAACACAATAAAGAACATCGGCAGCGCCTCCATTATGCTGCCAAGCTCGCTCTCCGCGGTCTTCAGCTTCAGGTCCGTTTCAATCCTCTCGGTCATATCCTGATACACACACACGACATCTCCGTTCCGGGTCCTGAACACGTAGTTCTGGCGCCAGCCTGAAATCCTTTCGTCGGCATACTGCGAAATGTCATGGACCTCCGGGACTCCCGAGAGGAAAACCCTCCTCATCACGTCGGTGAGGCCAAACTTGTCAATTCCCGGAAAGACCTCCCTGACATCCCTGCCTACAACCTTGTCGGCACTTATCTTCTCGGTCTTCTCGGCAAAGCTGTTAAACTCCTTTATTATGAACTTCCTTCCCTCGTCATGCACCGAATAGACCACGACGCAGAAGCCCACGGAATTGAAGAGCTGCAGATAGTCGCTGTCCGCCTGGAAAAGAGTCCTCCTCCATATCTGCTCAGAGAGCATCAGCGCCCTGAGCAGAAGCACAAAGCTCATCGCCAGAAAGAAAAGGATGACGCGGGAGACCATTGCCCCGTCGCCGGACGGGAAGAGCGTGGTCCTCTCGGTTATGAGCTTCGAGACTATCATGTCGAGGAGAAGCACCGCCACGCCGAGCGCCAGCCCCGCGGCGACGCTCGAAAGCAAAAGATGCGGAGAAAGCTTGGTCTTGGTCATTTCCAACAGGCCCCTTGATTGTCCGTGGTGTTTAGAATTGCTACTATACACCACGCCCCATGAATTTTCAATGCCAGCGAGGCAATTTCAATATTGCCCCGACGGGCTGATCTGCCCATGTGGACTCCACCGAGAAAAAAAACGTTGTCCGCCCTTGCTTTTTGCGCCGGAGAGGCTAGATTGCGCGGTTTTCCAGAGCAAAACAATCAAACAAAAGATCGCTTCCCGCCCCCGCCAAGACGCAAGGAGGGCGTGGCAAAGCGGTCGCAAACGAAAAAAGGAGCCAGGTCCAGATGACGACGGTGAAAGTCCAGGATCTCCTCGAAGCAGGAGTGCATTTCGGCCACCAGACCAGAAAATGGAACCCGAAGATGAAGAAGTTCGTCTACGGGGAGAAGAACGGGATCCACATAATAGACCTCGCCCAGACCATGAAGCAGATCTACGACGCGTGCAACTTCCTGCAGCACATTGTCGACAGGGGCGGAAACATCCTCTTCGTCGGGACGAAGAGACAGGCCCAGGAGGTGGTCAAGGAGGCGGCCGAGAAGACCGGGATGTTCCACGTCACCGAGAGATGGCTCGGCGGAACGCTCACGAACAACGCCACGATACAGAAGAGCATCCGCAAGATGAAGGACATGGACGAGATAATTGCGTCACCCGAAAAATCCGCAGCCATGAAGAAGAAAGAGCTCGTCAACCTGTCCAGAAACTGCCAGAAGCTGCACAAGAACCTCGACGGCATAGCCGGAATGAAAAAACTCCCCGAGGCCCTCTTCGTCGTTGACGTCTGCTCCGAGGACATCGCCGTGAAAGAGGCGGCCAAGCTCAAAATACCGGTCGTCGCCATAGTGGACACCAACGGGACCACCGATAACATAGCATATCCTATAGTCGCGAACGACGACGCGCTACGCTCGATAAAAATCATAACCGATGTCGTCGCCGAGGCAATCAAGGACGCCGCCGAGATATACAGGATAAAGACCGCGGAGGAGAGGAGCAGGCAGCCCGAGAAAGAGGAGGGCAAAGAGGACGGAGAGAAGAAATCCAGGAAGCCCTCTCCAAGGAAGCGCACCAGGAAGACCGACGAGGACAGGCGCGAACGCCGCACGACCAGGACAGCGTCTCCGAAGACAAAGGACAAGCCTGCGAAGGAAGCCGCCGCCCCGAAGGCCGCCGCCAAGAAGGAGGCAAAGCCAGAATCAAAGCCCGAGACAAAACCAGAATAGCATCACCGAAACCAAGGAGACATTGAAAATGCCCGAGATTACAGCAGCTCTGGTCAAGGAGCTCAGAGACAAGACCGATGCCGGAATGATGGACTGCAAGAAGGCCCTGACCGAGACCGGCGGAGACATGAACAAGGCGATCGAACACCTGAGAAAATCCGGCGCGGCAAAGGCCGAGAAAAAGTCCGGACGCAGCGTCAAGGAAGGACTGATAGCCGCCCACATTGACGGCGCGACAGGCGTTCTCGCCGAAGTCCTCTGCGAGACCGACTTCGTCGCGAAGAACGAGAAGTTCCGCGAATTCATAAGGGAACTCGCAAAGTCAGGCGCGTCAACCGCCGCCGACGGGGACATCAGCGCCGAGCTCAAGGCCAAAGGCACGGAGAAGCTCACCCAGATGATAGCCGTCATAGGCGAGAACATGCAGATAGGCCGCGCAATACGATGGAAGAGCGCCGCAGGTGTCTGCGCCGCATACCTCCACATGGGCGGGAAGATAGCCGTCATGATAGATGCTGAAGGCGCGAAGGATGCCACAGCCCTGAACGACGTGTGCATGCACATCGCCGCGTTCAGCCCAAAATACGTCGGCCCGGAGGATGTCCCGGCGGACATAATCGCGAAGGAGAAGGAGATCGCCTCCTCCCAGCTCGGCAACAAGCCGCCGCAGATCCTCGGAAAGATACTCGAGGGCAAGATCAACAAGTGGTTCTCCGAGGTCTGCCTCATGAGGCAGCCCTGGATACGCGACGACAAGACCTCCACCGAAAAGGCCAACCCCGGCCTGAAGGTGAGGCGCTTCGTCCGATGGCAGGTCGGAGAGGCATCCTGAAGATATAGACATTCCGGCGATCAAGCCCTTTCTTCCAACACTTGCAGAGGAGACCAAGACATGCCTTTCGACAAGGGCACAGTCAATGTCGCATTTCTAAAAACCACCGGCGCGATTCCAGCCCATCACCTGGAACTCTTCCAGGGGAAAGCCGCCGGCAAGCTGGACGATGTGACGGACAAGCCACAGATAGGCTGGGTGAGCGGACGGCATCTTCTCGAGAGAAAAATAGACGAGATCACCTCCGAAACCGCCGGGTTCACACACCTGAGCCTGCGAATTTCGCAGCGGAAGATACCTTCGGCGCTCCTGAAGGCGGAATGCCGGAAGGAGGAGCTCGACTACATGCTCGCGAAGGATGTCACATTCGTCCCGGCCACTGTCCGCAGAAACATCAGGCGCGAGGTCGAGGAGAAACGCCTCATGACCATGCCTCCCTCAATAGCCGGAATTCCGTTTGTGCTGAATCCGAAGGACGGAAGCATATTCCTCTCGACATCATCCCCGGCGAGGGTGGTTATATTCCAGGAGATCTTCGAGCAGACGCTGAAGATCGGCAGCGTGCATCTCGATTTTGCGAATCTCGCAGACCTGCAGCTGGGGGAGAAGCTCGACAAACACAAACCCGTCTCCTTCTCGTCCAGTCAGAAGGCACAGACCAGCGAACTCTCCGCGAGGGACTTCCTCACATGGCTCTGGCATCACTCGGAGACGGAGGAGGGCGAGGTCAAAATCCGGAACAGCAGCTTCAACTGCCTGGTCGAAGGCCCCTTCACTTTCGCGTCGTCCGAGGAATGCGAGGGAGGAGTCGAAATATCCATCCGCAAGGGAATGCCCGCGAGAAGTGCCGAGGCGAAGGCCGCCCTCGCGGTCGGAAAGAAGCTCAGGAAGGCAAAGCTGACAATATCCCGCGGCAAGGACCAGTGGAAGGCCGGATTCGACGCGGACACATTCATCTTCACCTCCCTCGAGCTTCCCGAGGGGGAAAAGCTCGACCCGGCAAGCGCCTTCGAGGAACGGATGAGGCTTATCGCCGAATTCCAGACCGTCATGACCGAATACGCCAGGACATTCTTCTCCCTTCTCAAATCCACCGGATGGAAGACTGCCCAGAAAAAAATAATAAAGTGGGCCGAGGACAGGGAAGCATGCTAGCCCGTTTTTCGCGCGAAAAACGGGTTAACTTGGAGACATAAATGAAGATACCGTTCAACTCGCGATTGCTTTCAAACGCGCTGAAAATCATCGCCGCAGCCGCAATCGCATCGCTCGCGGTCTACAGAATTCGTTATTCGCCAGTGGAGGTCCAGGCATTCAAGGCCTCCAACGGGACGGTTGTCGCAGAAGTCATGGGCACGGGCACGCTCGAGGCAAAGAAGGGAGCGGCCATAAGCCCCAAGATCTCAGGACTCATCGTGAATGTCCTCGCAGACCAGAACGACCGCGTCGCAAAGGACCAGCTCCTGGTCGAGCTCGACGACGGGGACTTGCTGCAGCAGGTCGAGATGGCAAAAGCAGATATCGCCTCGCTGAAAGCCAATATCGAACGTTCCGACGCCGACATCTCCAGGGCCGAGGCCTCGGCGGTCAAGGCCCGCGCCGACTACAAGAGAGCCCTCACGCTTCGACAAAGCAACGTGGTCGCGCAGAACGAGATGGACAAGGCTTCCGAGGAGAAGGATGTGGCCGAGGCTAATCTCAGACACGCATCGCTATCGAAAACCGAGGCGGAGAAGGAACTGGCGAGGGCGGAATCGGCGTTGAAGTTCCAGACGGCCAGACTGAAGGATACCAAGATTCTCTCCCCGTTCGACGCGCTGGTGATAAAGCGCAACCGCGATCCGGGTGATGTGGCCGTCCCGGGAACATCAATAATGGACATAGTCTCCACGGAGCTGCTGTGGGTTTCAGCCTGGGTTGACGAATCGGCCATAGGGACGATAGCGCTCGGCCAGCCGGCGAAAATCGTCTTCAGATCCATGCCAGGCACTCCATTCGATGGAAAAGTCGCGAGAATCGCACCGGAGGTTGACAGGGAGACAAGGGAGTTCATCGTGGATGTCGCCATCGCCAGACTGCCTGTAAAATGGGCGGTCGGCCAGAGAGCCGAGGTGTACATAGAGACCGGGCGAAGCGACGACACCGTCCTCGTCCCGTCGCGTTTCGTCCAATGGCGCGATGGAAAACCGTTCCTGATGGTCGACGAGTCCGGAAAGGCCCGCAGCAGACAGATATCCCTCGGAATCAGGGGACGCGAAAATGTCGAAATCAAGGAGGGGCTGAAGGCTGGCGAAACCGTCATCGCCCCCCTGCCCGGCGGGCAGGCGCCGCGGGACGGTCGCTCGATAAGGCACGCGAAACCATGAACCTGGCTCTAAAAGACATTCAGCACAACCTCGGAAGATTCACCATCACCACCCTCGGCATAGGCATGCTTCTGGCAATTGTCATGGGCATGGGCGGGATATACAGGGGACTCGTCGAGGAGGCCACGTTGCTCGTCGACAAGGTGCAGGCCGACTTCTGGGTTGTCCAGGAAAGCACAAGAGGGCCTTTCGCCGAAATATCGCGTCTGCCGAGAAATTTTGAGGACCGCCTTCTCGCAGTCCCCGGCGTGATGAGGGCAAACGGCTTCATCACACACAACATACAGCGCGAATTCCGCGGCCACCCCCTGCGCCTGGCCATACAGGGGCTCTCCTGGCCCGAGGACAAGGGCGGATGGCTCCCGATTGCCTCAGGGCGCAGCCTTGGAAGCGCGCACTACGAGATGGTCGCTGATGCCGCATCGAAACTTTCAATCGGCGACAGGATTCCGTTGGGCAAGAACACATTCGAGGTGGTGGGGCTAACCCGGAGGATGAGTTCGAATTCGGGAGACCCTATGGCGTTCATGACCATATCCGATGCGCAGTCGGTTCAATTCGACTTGTCCCCGGAGTCTATCCGGGCTGAAAGAGCCGCACGCATAAAACGATTCAACACCTCGGATTTCGGGCGGATACAGCCTCTTGCCAGCGAGCGCGCAGAAGGCTATTCGTCCGGAATCCCCGCGCTGGGCACGTCCATGGTGAGCGCCGTCCTGGTCCACCTCAAGCCCGGCGCGGATCCGCAGGCCGTCAAAGACAAGATCGAGGCGTGGCCTGACGCATCGGTCTACAGCCACGAGGAACAGCGCCAGCTTCTCGTCATGGGCATGATAGACAAAGCCAGAAGACAGCTGCTTCTCTTCAGAATTCTCCTGATAATAGTCTCGGGAATCATAATGGCGCTGATAATCTACACACTTACGCTGGACAAACTCCACGACATCGCAATGCTCAAAATCATCGGGGCGAGAAATTCCGTCATATTCTCGATGATACTCCAGCAGTCCCTTCTCCTCGGGGCGCTTGGCTTCTGCCTTGCATACGTCCTGGGACAATGGCTCTTCGAGTACTTTCCGCGGAGAGTGGTCATCACGGAAGACGACCTTCTCCAGCTCGCGGCCATAGTCCTCGTGGTGTCCATCGCATCCAGCCTGCTCGGAATTGCAAAAGCCTTCAGCGTGGAATCCAACGAGGTGCTCTCTTGAACGGAACGAAGGATAGAAAGATCGCACTGGAGGCATCGTCGCTCAGAAAAGCCTACGGAGCCGGACACACTGAGGTCCTGGCCGTCCGCGATGTCGCTCTGAGCATATTCCGCGGCGAGATCGTCGCACTCCTCGGCCCAAGCGGAGCGGGAAAGTCCACACTCCTCTCCATCCTCGGCCTCCTCAGAGACCCCGACAAGGGGATCGTGTCCATCGGCGGAGAAATCGTCTTCGACGGAGTCCCCAGGGTTGACGGCCGAAGCTTCCGCAGGAAGCACATCGGATTCGTCTTCCAGAAGGCTAATTTGATCCCCTTCCTCAGCGCAGAGGAGAACGTAAGGCTGGCGATGGAGATCAACGACGTGCCCGGAAGACAGGCACGAAAGAGGGCGATGGAGCTTCTCGAACACCTGGGGATAGCCCCGCGGGCGGGAAATCTGCCGAACAAGCTCTCCGGCGGCGAACAACAGAGGGTCGCCGTGGCGAGAGCCCTGGCCAACAAGCCGGAACTGCTCCTCGCCGACGAACCGACCGCGGCACTGGACAGCGTCCGCGGACGCCAGGTCATGGAACTCTTCCGCGATGTCGCGCACGAGAACGACGCCGGCGTGGTCGTCGTCACACACGACCACCGCGCACTCGATGTATTCGACAGGGCCTTGCAGATGGAGGACGGAGCCCTGCGCCCCAGCGACGAGATAGACCGCGAGATGACGGCGATGAAGGATACGAGGACATCCTCCCCCCTTGAAAGCTAGTCCCGCCAGGGGTATATTTGACAGAGTTATCGCCCAACCCAATCAAATGGCGGCACTTGTATGAAAAAAAGGATATTCACCCCCATATTGCCAGCTCTTCCTTCCTTGAGAAGGGATTCAGACATGCATTTCGAATGCGAGCTTGAACAGGCGTTGTCCTCGGCGCTTCGCAAGAACAAAAAAGGCGTTCTCCTTGGAGGAGGATGCAGTAATTCCTCACCGTGGTCTGATTCACCGCCAGAAAATTTGGGGCAGATGCTCGATATGCTAAGGAAAATGGAGACATGCGTCCGATGGATTCGAAAGCCCAACAGTTAGTGAAACATATCTGCCACGATAACAGAGTCCTCTTGATCGGCGGACTAGCAATGCTCGCCCACGGACTGGAACGATTCACTAAAGACATAGACATATGGCTCGATCCGACAAGGGGACTTGCCACTTGGTGCTCCATTTTGACAAGGGCACTTGCCAGATTCAAGACGGCAGAACTCGTAAGCGTCCGCTCGGGAACACAGATCAAGGCAGACGTTCTACAGGAAACCGCAAGAGCGGAAGAGATAGTGAGAATATCAGGTCTGGACATGGATGTCGATGTGTTTTTCCGCCCAAACAACATTGCCACGACAGACTTTGAAGCAATATGGTCGAGAGCCATCGAAAAGGAAAAGGGACTGAAAGTCCCGGATGAAATAGATCTGGGATTGACAAAAATGGGGACAAAGAGGATTCAAGACAGAATTGATATCGAATGGCTCGATGCAAAAGTCATCCCGAAGCTCTCAAGGCAACTGAAAAAATGTTCTCTGGAACAAGCGAATGATATCTTCTCCAGACTCGTGACAACCGCGCTCCTGCAGGCGGCAATGGAGAATCCGGACAAAAAAGTCCGCATGCTGGCCTCAATTATACAAGCAAAAAAAGAAAAGGAAGGATAAAACATGAGAAGCAAGACCGCATTTGCATCCGCATTGATGCTCGCGCTCGGGCTGTCCCTGTTTTCGGCCAGCAAGATTTACTTCAGGGTCGGATCGCTTGAGTCGCTTGAAGCGGACGGGATAAAATTCAAGAACATGAGGGATTGTCCCGCATCCCCTCTTCCAATGCCGGAAGCGAAGGTATACACGCGGCAAGGCAGTGCGGAAAGACTGGAATTCTATGATCTGCTCGACCTCTGGCGCCGGGACCAGTGCCTCGGCATCTGGAAGGGAGAGGCCGGCAGAGTCATCATCGGCAGGATACAGCTCCCCGTCCCCAAAATCGAGAAAAACTACCCAGGAGTCCAGCCGGGAATCGTCATGAAACCGGACTACGAGGAATGGCGGAAAAACGCATCCGCAGAACAAGTACAGGACAAGGAGTCCATGACAAAATGGCTGGAGGCGTTCTTCTCCGTCAAAGGAATAACCGACGGCCAGGCGGCAAAACCCGCCCCGTCCAATTGCACGACGACCTACTTCAAGGGCGAATCATCCAATGGGAACTGCGTGCGCTACATCTATCTTCTGGAGCCCAGGAGCCAGCCCGGCGCGAAAATCGCAGTATGCTACGAATGCGACACCATTCCTGGCTCGGATCTGGGAAAAAGCGAAAAGGCCATCGCATCATCGCTGAGCTCATTCGCCTTCTCGCAGCCCAAGAAGACCGCAACAGCCGCCCCGACACAGGGCAAGGCCGGAAAGAAGCCGCGCAGCCCGGAATATCTCGCAAGCCGCGAAGAAGTCATCAAGAACATCAAGAATGCAAAAGGCTGGAACTATACCGAGACCGACAACTTCGTGCTGGTCTACAACGTCAAGAACAAGAAGACCATCAGGGAGATCGGCGACAACCTCGAGAGATGCAGGGCCGTCTTCGAGTCGTTCTATCCGATCGAGACGGATCTCAAGGCCGTCAGCGTATGCAGATTCTTCGAGGAACGCAACGACTACCTGGGCTACGTAGGCAAGGAATACGAATGGACAGGCGGCCTATGGGCTCCATCCCGGAAGGAGCTGCTCATATCTCCATGCGACTGGATGAATAAATCAGACAACCGGAAGATCATGGTGGAGATCGCATACCACGAGGGATTCCACCAGTATCTGCACTATGCGATCAACGAGGCACTTTCGTCAATCTGGTTCAACGAGGGCAGCGCAACATTCTTCGAGGGCATCAACTTCAAGGCCGGCGGGAAATTCGACGTCGAGACCACCGAAAGGCTCAGGGAAATGAAGGCTATCGCAGGGTCGAAACTGGGCATCATGGACTTGGTCAATATGGAACACAAACAGTTCACTTCCGGAAACGTCTCCAGAAACTACGCCCTCGCATGGGGGCTCATGTTCTTCCTCCACAAAGGCACCCACGTGATGAAGGAGAAGAACAACTACGGCGACATCCCGAGAAAATACTACGACACGCTGGTCGGAACGGGAGACCCGAAGAAGGCGAACGAGGAGGCCTGGAAGGACGTGGACATGGAGAACTTCGAGAAGCTCTTCAAGGAGTTCTGGAGCAACGACACCCTCATAAAGAAAGCCGAGAGATACGACCCCCTCGCCGGACAAAAGAAGTAAGGTTGATATTCACTGAACCCCCGTCACTCTTGAGATGTTGCGAAGCTTGTCCGCCCCACCGCAGGTGCCGGCAGGCTTGCCCGCCCCTACGGCTGGCTCACGTCTTCAGTGAATATTTACTTGAACAAAATGCGGAAACGATATTCAGAAGCTGAAATCAACCTCCTCGTTTTGAGGCTTCTTGTCCGGAATCTTCCGCTGTCCCGCCCCTCCGGACTGGACATCAAGCTGATGCGGCTCATCGGGATTCCACCTCGGAGGAAGATTTTTTATCGCGAGAGCCGCGTTGCCCCATCGTTTCACCTTCGAAATGCGATCCTGGGCGACAGACCTGAGCTCAGCCATCTTCCGCGGGTCATTCCCATGTTTGTATTTGCCAGCAGAATAGTCAGTTTCCAGCCCATGAATTTTTGACCCGACCATCATGACTATCTCCTGCTCGCCCAAGTTCCGGACCATATGCTTCTCATCGTCCGTCAGGATCGAAACATCAGGACTTCCTTGAAGCGCCGGAGCAACCGGCACTCCCGTCGAACTAGGCGTATTCGGAACCGCCGCAGGCCCGGCGCCATCCCCCATCCATATCCCCTCCCCTCCCTTCACGGCGTCAGAGATGCTGAACTGGGCCGTCCCAAGCACTTTCTGATTCCAGACAATGTCCACCTTGTAGCTGCCCGGCGGCCAGATCGAGCCATCCGGCACAGCAAGACTGAAGTCCATCCAGGCCCGCCCCTTGTCCGCCGGACCGTTCTTCACAAGCTCCTGAATCCTGCTGTATTGTCCTCCATTCTCCTTCGCCCACACGGATGAAATTGAAACTTCAGGCCCCGCCCCGGACACATTGAACCATACGTGGAGCTTGCGCGTGTTGCGCGGAAAACTTGTCGAGACTCCCACGGGCCTTCCCTCTGAAACATCCTCGCAGATGATTACGTTCGAGACCGTCGGCGCAGCAAGCTCGTCAAGAACATCAACCACCTTGTCGAGCTCCTTCCAGAAATCTGCGAGAATCGCAAATGGCGCCGCAAAAAGCAGCGCGGCAGCCACCGCTACAGACATTGAAATCCTCATCGCCCAAAACTCCAAGTTAAAAATTGCCAAATCATGTATACCGGGATATGAAAACTTCTCGGGAAGCTTTCCCCCGCTGCAAATAAGCTATTGCCATCTTTCTCTTTTTCAACCCTACTGTTGGCGGCCAGGAATGGCCGCCCTACTTTCTGCGCAGACATCAAAAGTATGTTGGCACTTGTCCTCCTTTGGAGGATTCTCGCCCGACAAAGTATGTTGGGCGTTCTCGCCCGACAAAGTATCTCGGGCGTGCCCTTCCGGCAGAGACGGCTCCCCGGCCTGAACCCGCAGTTCGTCCTGCTCTTCAGCAGCATCCCGAGATA
>DYMC01000035.1 GCA_020721745.1 Lentisphaera sp.
GGAGGATAAAAATGGAGGCTTGCCCGCCTCTGGAGGGGACGCGCCCCGATGCCCTGTCGGGATCGGGATCACGAGACTTGCGCGTCCGGAGTTTTGCAATTGGCTCACCCATCTTGGGATCCGCACTCCTTTTATGTCAAGACTTGTTTTTCTGATGGATTTGAGTCTTTCCGACCGACTTGAAGCGAGCATCGCCTTGCCGATTCATCGCCGTCGCTCCCGGACAGCGGAGCCAAGAGCCTGTCGGCTTTGCCGCGCATGACACTGGAAGAGCTGCCGCAGGCGAAATACCCCCGGTAGTTTGCGCGGTCCCCGCGCAAATATCTTTGCGCCGGGACGGCGCAAAGTACTTGAGGGATCCCTGCGCAAGCAGCGATGGTGCTTCCGCATTCGAGCATCTGCATCTCGAAGATCCGGGGCAAGCGCCCATTTTCGTCCACATTCCGACGCGGAAGGCTGGTGATGTCCGCAATGGTCCTGTGCCTCGCCCTGCCTCCCTCCTTGTAGCTCTCGCGAATCAACACGCTCCTGTAGTTCTTCCCGCCCTGCCGTTTCTTCAGCTCCTAGCCCGTTTTTCGCGCGAAAAACGGGCTAATGCCGGTCATAAGACCGGCGTTCCAAAGGCAATTTTGCAATTGTCTCCAAGTAAATATTCACTGAAGACGTGAGCCCGCCGGCTCTCCTGTTGAGAGAGGCGGGCAAGCTTCGCAACGTCTCAAGAATGACTGGGTTCAGTGAAGATTTACGGTCGCTGCGCGGAGGCGGAGAGAGAGCGGATTTGAGAACAGGGACGGCGGCAGAGCGGATGTGCAAAAGAAGTTTTCGCCCACAGCGCGGAAATCTTTTTTCAGCAGGCTCTACTTATCCGTTTTCTCCGCCTTCTTTTCGACTGGCGGGCGGGTGAGTTCGCATTTGCCGCCGGCCGCCTCGATCTTGGATCTGGCGGATGCCGAGAAAGCGTCGGCCTTGACATTGACGGCCTTGTCTATGGCTCCATCGCCGAGTATTTTTACACCTTCGAGCTTGTCGCCTATAAGTCCCTTTTCGTGGAGTGTCTTCTCGTCCACGCTGTCGCCCGCGGAGAACTTTTTGGAGATGTCGCCGACGTTTATCACGTTGAAGACCTTCCTGCCGAGACTCTTGAATCCTCTTTTCGGGAGTCTTCTGAAGAAAGTGTTCTGCCCACCCTCGAAGTGGAGCCTTATCCTTGCGCCGGAGCGGGCCTTGTCGCCCTTGTGTCCCTTCCCGGAGGTTCCGCCGCGGCCGGAGCCGTCGCCTCTGCCGAGGAGCTTAGGCTTTTTCTTCGATCCCGGCGTTCTTTTCAAGCTGTTGAGTTTCATCTGTATTCTCTTCCGTCCTGTGTTTTTTTACCTTGCCCCTTTTCGAGAGGATGTCGTCTTCGCTTTCGAGTTTCGATACGGCGAGCATTGCCGCTTTGACCACGTTTATCTGGTTGCTGGAGCCCATTGACTTGGCCAGAACATCCTTTATTCCGGCGAGTTCCAGAACCGCCCTGACTCCTCCGCCGGCTATGATGCCAGTCCCTGGGGCGGCTGGTTTGATCATGACTTTTCCGGCTCCGAATTTGGCCTCCACCGGATATGGTATCGTTGTGTTTTTCATCGGAATCCTGACCATGTTCTTGCGGGCGATGTCGCCACCCTTTCTGATGGCATCGGCGACTTCGTTCGCCTTTCCAAGACCCATTCCGACCCTTCCGTTCCTGTCGCCTGCGACGACGAGGGCACCGAAGCTGAAGTTCCTGCCGCCCTTGACGACCTTGGAGCAACGGTTCACGCTGATTACTCGTTCATCTGATCCGGCGAATGTATCTTCGGCTTTGCTCATAGACCTCCGTTAGAATTTGAGTCCCGCCTCGCGCGCGGCGTCGGCGAAGGCTTTTATCTTGCCATGGTATTTGAAACCGCCCTTGTCGAAGACCACGGCGTCTATTCCTGCGGCGACGGCCTTCTCTCCGGCGAGTTTTCCGAGCTTCTTCGCTCCTTCCACGTTCGCCTTGAGCTCTGGAACGGGGTTTTTCTTGCCTGCGGAGCTGACCGCCACGAGAGTTTTCCCTGCGTCGTCGTCTATGATCTGGGAGTAGATGTGCTTCGAGCTGGCGAAGACCGCGAGTCTTGGGCGCGAGGCTGTTCCGTGTATCTTCTTCCTTGATCTCAGGTGGCGTCTCTGCCTGCGTTCCTTCTTTGTGTCGTATTTCATCATGTTTACTTACCTACCGTTTTGCCTTCCTTCATAGTGATGCGCTCGCCGACATACCTGACCCCCTTGCCCTTGTAGGGTTCGGGCTTCTTGAACTTCCTTATTGTCGCGGCGACCTCCCCGACGAGCTGCTTGTCGAATCCGTCTATTGACAGCTTGGTGCCCTCAACCACGTTTATCTTGATGCCGGCCGGCACGTTGTAGACTATCGGATGCGAATAGCCGAGATTGAGGGTGAGCTTGGTCCCGGCGAGCTGAGCCTTGTATCCGACTCCGACTATCTCGAGGTCCTTTCTGAATCCCTTGAGGACACCGTCCACCATTCCCTGGACGAGGCTTCTGGCCAGTCCATGCATCATTCTCGCCTGGCGGGAGTCGTCCGCTCTCTCCACCTGCACCGAGTTTCCCTCTATCTTCACGCTGGTCATGGGGGGCAGCGCCTTCTGGTTCTTGCCCTTCGGCCCCTCGACCGCGACCACACCGCCATTGAGCGAGATTTTCACTCCCTGGGGTATTTCAATCTTCTTCCTGCCTATTCTTGACATGTTCGTCCCGCCTTTTTACCAGATATGGCAGAGGATTTCTCCGCCAAGCTTTTTCTTTTTCGCCACGCTTCCAGCCATTACGCCCTCGGATGTCGAGAGCACGGCAGTGCCGAGCCCGTTTCTCACGTTGGGGATCTCGTCGCACTTGCAGTATATCCTGCACGAGGGGCTGCTTATGCGTCTAAGTCCTTCGATCACGGATGTCCCCTTGTGGTATTTCAAGCTTATGACCAGCTTTTTTCCCGGCGAGGCCTGCTCTTCCTGGAAATCCCCGATGTATCCTTCTTTCTTCATGACCTGCGCGATGGAGACCTTCATCTTCGAGGAGGGCATCGCGACTTTCGGCAGGGCCGCGTCGGCCGCGTTCCTGATTCTTGTAAGCATATCGCTTATTGGATCCTGCATGCTCATTGGTATTCTCCTCTCACCAGCTGGCCTTTGTCACTCCGGGAATCTTCCCGCTCAGAGCCAGTTCCCTGAAGCAGATTCTGCAGAGCTTGTATTTCCTGATGAACGCCCTCGCCCTGCCGCAGTTCTCGCAACGGTTGTATTTGCGGACCTTGAACTTGGGCGCACGCCTGTTCTTGTTTATGAGACTTTTCTTCGCCATCTATTATTCCCTCCGGAAATGTCAGGTCGCGAACGGCATCTGGAGCATCTGCAGAAGGTCGAAAGCCTCGTCGTTGCTCTTCGCCGTGGTGACTATTGTTATGTTCAGGCCGAAATGCCTCTTCACCTTGTCCAAGTCCACTTCCGGAAAAACGGTTATGTCCTGTATCCCGAAATTGTAGTTCCCGCGTCCGTCGAAGCCCTTCTTTGAGACACCCCTGAAGTCGCGCACCCTCGGAAGCGTGTTGTGCACGAGGCGGTCGTAGAAGTCGAACATCCTCTTCCCCCTGAGGGTGACCATGATGCCAACAGGCATGTCCTTGCGCAGCTTGAAGTTCGATATGTTTTTCTTGGACTTGCAGACCAGCGGGAGCTGTCCGGTCAGCGCCGTCAGATGCTCCTTCGCCTCGGGCATGGCATCCTTGTCCATCTTGGTGCCTATGCCCATGCTGACCACTATCTTGGACAGGCGCGGAACCTCCAAGTCGTTCTTGTAGCCTCTCTTCTGCTTGAGAGCCGGCCTGACCGTCTCTCTGTATGCCTTTAAAATGTCGGGCATGGAATAAAATCCTCTATTTTGCTTTCTGTTCCTCTTCGAGGAGCTTCAAGTTCGATATATGGGTCGAGACCTTGCGCTCCACCATCCCGCCCCTGGGATTCTTCTGGCTCTTCTTCACGGTCTTCCGGCCAATGGCAGCCTGCTTTTCCGGGGATAGACCAGTCATCTCGAGAACCGCGCGGCTCTTCTTCTTCAGAACCGCCAGAACCTTGCCCTTTTCACCCTTGAACTCGCCGGACAGTATGAAGACGCTGTCGTCCTTCTTTATGGCTTTGCTCATTTTTAGATGACCTCCGGTGCCAGAGAAATAATCTTCGTGAACTTCTTCTCCCTCAGCTCCCTTGCGACCGGCCCGAATATGCGGGTCCCGCGCGGGTTGTTCTGGAGATCTATTATCACAGCGGCGTTGCGGTCAAAGCGAAGATAGGAGCCGTCGTCGCGCCTTATCGGGGCGCTGGTCCTGACTATGACCGCCTTGACCACCTCGCCCTTCTTCACCGCGCCGGTGGGAATGGCCTCCTTCACAGAGGCGGTGACTATGTCCCCGATATGCGCGTAGCGCTTGTGCTGGCCAATCACTGTTATCACGCCCAGCCTCTTCGCCCCGGAATTGTCGGCCACATCCAGATTGGTCTGCATCTGTATCATATGGAGACCTCCTCCGCGGGGACAAGCTTGCCGCTGTGGGACACGATTTCGACGAGGCGCCATCTCTTGGTCTTGCTCATGGGCCTGGTCTCCTCTATGACCACGAGATCGCCTTCCTTCGCCTCGCGCTTCTCGTCGTGGGCGGCGAACTTCCTCCTGATCTTGATGGTTTTCTTGAAGAGAGGATGGGGCTTGCGCCTGACCGTCTCGACGATTATCGTCTTGTCCTGCTTGGCGCTGACCACGGTTCCGCGCCTCTGCTTCCGCGCCCCGCGTGCCTTTTCTGCCGTTTCACTCATTTTGAAATCCGTGTGTTTCTGTTTCTATTTTTTTGATTCCTGGGTCTTCCGTGCCGCCGCATCGAGCTGCCTCTTGCGCTGTTCGGTCTTTATCCTGGCGGCATCCTTTCTTATCGCCGTGATCCTGGCGCTGTTCTTGAGCTGCCCGGTTCTGCCTTGTATCTTCAGGTTGAGCCTCTCCTTCTCGAGCGTCTCGAGAAGATGCTCGATCTCCGGATCGGCCATCTGCACTATCTCGCTGTTCTTCATGTGTTCACCTCGAAGCGACGCGCGCTATGAACTTGCATCTTATCGGAAGCTTGCTCGCGGCGAGCGCAAGCGCCTCTTTGGCGACAAGCTCGGTGCATCCGCTCAGCTCGAACAACACCCGGCCCGGCTTCACCGTGGCAACCCATCCTTCCGTGGGGCCCTTCCCCTTCCCCATCCTGGTCTCCAGCGGCTTCTTCGTTATCGGTTTGTCGGGGAACATCCTTATCCACAGCTTCCCCTTCCTCTTCAGATGGCGGTTTATCGCCACCCTCGAGGCCTCTATCTGATTGTTAGTCACCCAGGACCTGTCCAGCGCCTGGAGACCGAACTCCCCGAAGTCAAGCTTGTTGCACTTCCTCGCGAGACCGTTCATGTCACCGCGTTGAACTTTGCGGTACTTTACCCTTTTTGGCATCAGAGGCATTTAACATCTCCTCAACAGATTTTTTCAGACACACCCAGACCTTCACGCCTATCTTGCCGGCCGTCGTGTTTGCCTCGGCAAAACCATAGTCTATGTTCTCCTTCAGCGTGTGCAGCGGCACGCGGCCCTCCATGTACTGCTCCGTCCGGGCCAGCTCCGCTCCGCCAAGCCTCCCGGCACACCTGATCCTGACCCCGTCCGCGCCGTGGTCCAGAGCAGTTGATATGGTCTTCTTCATCGCCCGCCTGAAGCCTATCCTGCGCTCGAGCTGATACGCGACCGACTCGGCCATGAGCTGCGCATTGAGATCCGGCTCCGCGACCTCCTTCACATCCACGACTATGTCCTTGCTGGAGGCCAGCTTGACGACGGACTCCCTAATCTTCTCTATGTCTCCCCCCTTGTGCCCGACAAGCAGTCCCGGACGGGCGGAGTAGATCGTTATTCTTATGCGGTTGGCGGACCGCTCTATGAGGATCTTCGCGATCGCCGCGCCTCCGTGGCTCTTTTTGATGGAATTCCTGATCCGGACGTCCTCGTTGAGCCAGGAGCCGAAATTCCTCCTGTGGGTGAACCACTTCGAATCCCAGTTCTTGTTGACGGCCACCCTGAAGCCAAGCGGATTGACTTTCTGTCCCACTGTTCACACCTCGTTATAGTTTTTCATCCGTGAGAACCACCGTGAGATGGCTGGTCCTCTTCCTGATCCTGCCTGCCGACCCTCTCGCCTTCGGCCTGAACCTCTTGAACATCGGCCCTGGCGTCACAATCGCGGTCTTCACCACGAGCCTGTCGCGCCTGATATCCAGATTGTTCTCTGCATTGGCCAGCGCGGACTTCAACGTCTTGAGAAGTATCCCGGCCGACTTGCTCGGGTCCAGAGACATCATCCCGACCGCCTCCGCGGCCGGCTTGCCTCTAAGCAGCCTCGCCACCTGCATAGCCTTCGTGGACGATATTCTCGCGTATTTTGTAATGGCATGTATTTCCATATCACCAATCCTGAATTTGTATGTTCGACCGGGCTATTCGCCCTTGCCAGGAACGAAAACTGCCCCCGGCGTTACTTTTCCCAGACTTCCCTCGACTATCATCGCCGACGATGCGAACGGCCTCACGGCTATTATCCTCACAACCTGTCCCTCCCCATCCCTCGCATGCAGGATGAGACCGCAGAACGCCCCGTCCGAACTGCCGGCCGAGAGCACCAGCGTCCCGCTCCTGTCGTCAACATCGAGAACCGAGCAAGTCTCCAGATTCGGCCTCTCCACGGCCCCGGCCATCAGCCTCGAAAGCTTCCCCGACTCCTCCTTCAGCTCGTCCAGAGCCAGCTTCAACCTTGCCTTGGACAGCCCGGCATCCTCGGCCATCGGATCGGCGGCCACGAGCTTGTCAACCTCGAGCGACAGCATCGTCACCTTCGAGGAGAAGGCATCGGCAGCATCCCTCAGCAGGAGCATGTCCTTCAGCATCTGCAGTTCCCTGTCTGACACCGATTTCTCGCCCGGATCCGCGACGGCGCGGACTACACCGAGCTCGAACTTCAGCCTTTCGTCCTCCAGCATCCTGTTCTTCAAAAGAACTTCAGACAGCTCCTTGCGGAGCATGCTGTTCTCCTTTCTCAGGGCGGACAACTCGGCATCCACGCCTACAGTCCGCAAATTCGCATCCCCAGATTTTTCCTCTCCGGGAGATGAAAAAGAGAAATGTAAAATAAACAGGGCGCATAAAATATATCGAGGTCTCATCTTTGTCCAATCAAAAAAAAATTTTTTTTCAATTTTTTTCAGACCGATGCACCGCCACCCTCTCCGCCGGATGCGTTTCCGGGATACTTCGCAGCCATCTTTTCCAGAGCGGAAAACTGCTTCTCGCTCAGGGCTCCCCGCTGCGAAAACTGCCTCGACAGCGAAAGGAAGAAAGTCTTGTCGCTCCTGCGCCCCTTGCCCTCGCGCCAGTCCTGCACCTTCTTGAGCCTGGCAAGCAGCTCGGATATCCTTGCGTTCTCCTTCTCCCCGGTCATCTTCCTCTCCACGGCGGCCTGGCCATCCCCCCTCCCGGGAATCGCGATCAGCGTCTGGATTTCGGCGAAGGACGCCAGCTTGTCCTTGTGCTTCGATGCTATCCTGCCGAGAACCGCCGCCTGCTTGTCGGAGAGCGGAATTCCACGCGACAGCCGCTTCGAAAACGAATTGAGAAAGCTCGAGTCGTCATATCTTCCCTTGCCTCCGCCGGCCTCCGCCCCGTTCTTGCCCTCCTCCTTTGCGATTTTCGCAAGCTCCTCGACCAGCGCAGCGAGCTTCGCGCTCCGCTCCACGTTCTCCGGGCTCATCCTCTCCTTCATCTCCAACTCGCTCCTGCTCAGCATCTCCGATATGCCAAGACTCGACGCGAGGGAGTCGAAATCCACTATCTGGTCCTTGTATTTCGCCGCCATCGAGACCAGCGCATTCCACTGCCTCTCCGATATCGCCCCATTGGCCTCGAACTGCTCCTTCACCGAATCGAAGAACTTCCTGTCGTCGTATTTCCTCCTTCCAGCCTTCTCCGCAGGATTCCACTTCCCGACCGCGGCAAGAGCCTCCATCAGCGGACGGACCTTGTCGTCGGAAGGCGCCCCCTCCATCTTCGCGCTCTTCAGCCACACGCTGAACTGCGCGTAGAACTCCGAAAGCATCTTCTTCCAGTCCAGATCCCCCTCCTCGACCTTGTCCAGCTCCGCCTCCATCTCCGCGGTGAACCCCACCTGGAAGAGATCCGAAACCGTCCTCACAAGAGTGTCGTTCACCTTGAAGCCAAGCTCCGTCGGCACCAGCCTGCCCTTCGCCCGCTCCACATACTTGCGCCCAAGTATGGTCCCCAGGATGGTGGCATAGGTTGATGGACGCCCGATGCCGTTGCTCTCGAGTTCCTTGATGAGGGTCGCCTCGGAGAACCTCGCCGGCGGCTCCGTGAACTTCTGCTCCTTGTCAAGCTTCCTCAGAACCGCGTCCGCACCCTCCTTGAGCAAAAGCAGCGCCTTCGAGTCCGCGGCATCCGCAGGCTCCGCATCGTCCTCATCCGCGCTCTTCGCCTCGTAGGCCTTGAGATATCCCTGGAAAACAAGCACCGTCCCGACCGTCCGGAAATCGTAGCTACGCCCGTCCGCCCCGCCCACAAGCGTCGAAACCGTGGTCACATCGTATTCCGCAGGCCTGCTCTGGCTCGCCACGAAACGCTTCCAGATGAAAGTGTAGAGCCTCAACTGATCCGGAGACAAAAACTGCCTCATCGCATCGGGAGTGCGGAAGACATCCGTCGGCCTTATCGCCTCGTGCGCCTCCTGCGCACCCTTGCCGCTCTTGAAGAAATTAGGCTTCTCCGGCAGAAAGTCCGCCCCGAACTTGTCCCCTATGAAACTGCGGCAGGCGGCCAGCGCCTCCTTCGACACGGAGAACGAGTCGGTCCTCATGTAGGTGATCAGACCCGTCTGCCCCTCGCCGCCTATCTCTATGCCCTCGTAGAGCTGCTGGGCCACCCTCATCGCGTGCGAAGCGGACATGCGCAGATATTGCACCGCGGCCTGCTGCAAGGTGCTGGTGATAAAGGGCGGCGGAGCGTGTTTCAATTTTCTCTTCGTGCTTATCTCGCCTATCCTGCATGACTTGCTCTTCTCTATCGCGTCGGCCATCCTCGCAGCATCATCGGCGGAAATGTTCTCCGCCTTCGCACCGTCAACTGCGGACAGCTTGCCCACGTATTCGAGCGGCGCTCCGCCCTGCGCGAATTTCGCGGTCAGTATCCAGTATTCCCTCGGCACGAAGGCCAGTATCTCCCGCTCCCTCTCGCAGATTATCCTCAGCGCCACCGACTGCACCCTGCCGGCGCTGAGCCCCTTGCTTATCTTCGACCAGAGCATCTCGCTTATCTTGAATCCGACTATCCGGTCCAGTATCCTCCTCGCCTGCTGCGAGTTCACCAGATTCATATTGATGTCGCCAGGATGCCTGAAAGCCTCCGACACCGCCGACTTTGTTATCTCATGGAAGACAACCCTGCGAAAATCGCATTTCACGGAGTCCTTCAGAATCTCCCTTATGTGCCAGGCTATCGCCTCGCCCTCGCGGTCGGGGTCGGGTGCCAGATAGACCACCTTCGCTCCTTTGCAGAAGTTCTTCAGGCTCGACACGACAGACCTCTTGCTCACCTGGTAGTTCGGCTCGAAGCCGCCCGATATGTTCACCCCGAGGCTGTTCTCGGGAAGATCCCTCACATGCCCCATGGACGCCGTCACCGTGTAGTCCTGCCCCAGTATTCTGGTTATCGTCCTCGCCTTCGTCGGCGACTCCACTATCACAAGATTCTTCGATGCGCTCATTTCGCCTCTTCAGTTTGTTTTTTCACCCTTCTGAAAACCAGGCTCTTCCTGGGGGAGAAAATCTCCGCGTCATCCTTGTTCTCCAAAAGGAACTTCTTCAGCTCCGCGGTCCCGGCAGTGAGGAGAATCTCGCCACCATCGCCCCCGCCCCCGCGCTTCACATGCTCCAGCTTCAGACGCCCGTCCTCCAGCCTCTCCTTCACCGCCTCGCAATCGGCGGGCGTTATAATAAGCTCCTCCCCGGAAATTGCGAATTTCGCGGCAACATGCACCGGGATCACGCTGCACAACCAGTAGATGTTGGCCGCACGCTGGTCCGCCCCGAGCTCTCCAGCCGTCAGATCGGCGAAAACACTGTCCCCTATCTTGAAAAAAACAGCCTTAAGCTCCGACTTCACATTGTTCTCGTCGAAACAGACCATCTCCCCCGATGATATCTCCCAGTCCCCTGTCTTCTTGCCCGACTTGTCCTCGTCGTAGACCTTCATCAGCCGCCACTTCCCGTGCAGCTCCGGAACCTCGATCTCGTCCACCTCCGCGCAGAAAGGATGGAAGGACTGCACCGCACAGCCGGCTGCGAAAATCGCAAGTGCGACGAAAGCCGCATAAAACAATCTTTTTCTCATAGCTGTCTCCATAGTTTTAGGCTCCAGGCATTGGAATTCAGCCCACCGTTCAGACGGCTCTCGTTCTCCGTTCTTCGTTTCTTGTTTCTTCATACTTTAGCCATTCAGTGAACGCTGAACGTGTCAACGGTGAACGTGCAAACGAGATCGCTGTGCATCCCGCATCCCGCCCCCCTACCTCCTCGCCGAAAAAATCTTCCCCGGATTCTGGACTATGATTTTTTTCATTTCCATCTTCATCAGCAAGGCGAGGAGCCTCCCCGCCGGAATGCCGCTCCCTATCGCAAGACTGTCCGCGCTCCTCTCCCCTTCCTCCAAAAGAGCCAGTATCCTTGCCTCGTCTTCGTCAAGTTTCAAATCCTCATCCGATTTTTCCGCCCCGCCGCGCCCCTGCGCGGACGAGCGCTCCTCCTTCTTGACCACCCCGGGTAGAAACTCGAAATCGTCGAGGACATCGTCAAAACTCTCGACCAGCTTCGCCCCGTCCTTTATCAGCCTGTTGCAGCCGCGCGCCTGCGGATTGTCGGCCTCGCCGGGAACAGCGAAGACGGCGCGCCCCTGCTCCAGCGCGAATTTCGCGGTTATCAGAGCTCCGCTCGTTGTCCCGGCCTCTATCACAATCGTCCCGAGGCTCAATCCCGAAATCACCCTGTTCCGCATCGGAAATGAACGCTTGTTGGGGGGGAATTCCATGGGGAATTCGCTTATCAGCGCACCATTGGTCTCAACTATCCTGCGCGCCAGCGCAATGTGGTCCTGCGGGAATATCCGCGCAAGCCCCCCTCCAAGCACGGCAACCGTCAAACCCTTCGCGTTCATCGCCGCCTCGTGGGCAACCGCGTCCGTCCCGAACGCCAGCCCCGATACTACCGTCCAGCCGGCATAGGCCGCCGAAGAGGAAAGATAGTCCGACATCCTCCTGCCATAGTTCGTTATCCTCCGCGATCCTACGACCCCAATCAGATTGCCGTTCAATGCGTCAGCATTGCCTCTCACGTAGAGACAGAGCGGCGCGTCGGGAAGTTCCGCCAGCCGCGACGGATATCCAGTATCCCCCCGGGTGATTATGCCCACACCCGCCTTGTCCACCAGCTTCAGCTCGGCGTCAAGGTCCGTCTGCGTCCTCCACTTCGATATCTCCTCCGCAAGCGCAGACCCTATGCCGTCAACGGAGGATATCTCGTTCCTCTTTGCGGAAAGCACCGCCGAGGGGCTCCCGAACTTCTCGCATAGACGCGACAGCCTTATCGGGCCGACACCCGAAATCATGTTGAGTATTATGTATGCCTCGCGGTCGGTCATGGTGAACAATACGCCTCTATCGCGGAAAGAACCCTTCCTGGGTCGGGCGAATCGAGAAGCTCGACCCTGCCGATGGCCCGGGGAACCACTATCCTGAGCCGGCCTGCACGAGCCTTCTTGTCGCTGAACATCGCGGAATATATCTTCTCCGCTGATGCCTTCACCGACTTCGGCAGCCCGGCCATGTCTAAAAGACCGTTCTGCCTTCTTTCCTCCTGTGGCGAAAGCATTCCGGACGCAACTGCGAATTTCGCAGCCATGCGCATTCCGATTCCGACAGCCTCGCCGTGGGAGAATTTTCCGAATCCGGCGACCTTCTCCACCGCGTGTCCGAAGCTGTGCCCGTAGTTCAGGATCGCGCGAAGTCCGCCCTCCTTCTCGTCCTTCTCCACCACGTCCGCCTTCAAACGGCAACAGCGCGCTATTATTTTTTCATATACGGAAAGATCACATGCGAGCAGGAATTTCATACCCTTTTCAAGCGCAGAAAAAAGACGTGGATCGAGGATGACCCCGTATTTGATTATCTCCGCCAGCCCGCATCTGATCTCCCGCGCCGGCAATGTCCTTATGAACGATGTGTCGGCAAAGACCGCGGCAGGCTGCCAGAACGTCCCGACAAGATTCTTGCCCTCGGGAAGATCCACCCCGGTCTTACCGCCAACACTCGAATCAACCATAGCCAGAACCGTAGTGGGCACCTGCACATAATCCACCCCGCGCATGTAGATGCTCGCCGCAAATCCGGCCATGTCGCCGACAACCCCCCCTCCAAGCGCAACCACCTGCGAACCACGATCCAGACCCGATTCCACAGCCCCCCTGCATATCCTCTCGATGTTGCTGAACTTCTTCTCCTTCTCGCCGGGTGGCAAGACCAAGGTCCTCATCTTGGGAGGAAGCAGCTTCTTGTATAGCCCAGCGACATTCCTGTCGGTGACGACAAGACAGGACGATCCGCGGCCGCAAAGCACCGCCGCAAGCCCCTTTTCGACGACAATCCCTTCACCTATCAGTATCTGGTAGGACTTGCCGTGTGAAATATCTACTGCTATCTTTTTCATTTGAAATATTGCCGGATTTTGACGAAACCCCCTACATTTGTAGCGCGTCAACAGGAATTTTCAAGCCATCCATCGGAGGAGTTCAGTGAATATTTAGGATCCATCGGAGCAAGCGCCAGGCGTGCCGCAGACCAAACCGCAATACAAGCCAAGTCCACCCGGGTGGACTTTCCCGTTAGCAACTTTTCAAATTTGATCACGTGCAGATTCCTGTATTGCACGCCGAGTTTCTGGTATATGGTTCTCTGCCGCTCGTCCGGTTTTCCGGCCTTGCGTATTTTCCTTATCACGCCATCTTTCGACGGGATTGTCATTGTCGAATAGCAGTGCGTCTGGAGAAGCATCTTCAGTGAGTTCCATGTGGCGTGGCAGCCGGAGAGTTCGAGCGAGCGCTCGATCCATCTTTGGATGTGATACACGAGCACTGTGATCCACGCGTGAGCTTCGCAGCGGTCCTCCCTGCGGTGGCGGAATGGTCTGAGACCGAGTTCCGGCTTCATGCTCCTGAAGGACTCCTCCGCTCTTGTGAGGCTGATGTACAGGCACCATACGTCTTGCCGTCGCGCCCCCTGACTATTGAAGAAGCCCGAGACACTGAGGAATTCACCAATCCCGAGACGCTCCCACGCAGTCTTCAGGACAAGCACCGTTCCTAGCTCCGTCTCGTTTTCTCCTTGCGTTCCCTCGATGGGACGGGAAGACTCCCCAGAGAAACTATAACTTTCTGCCTGACCCTGCCGCGGGAGTCACGAAAGCTCTTCACGAGCTGGAGCACGGGGCTCCTGTTTATCTTCTTTGTCCTGAAAAACATTGGAATCTCCTTTCCCGTCAAAGATGAACCGCCGGCGCGGGATTTCACAACTTGCGCGTCCGGAGTTTTGCAATTACCTCAGATGTAAAGATTCACTGAAGGACATACTTCAGTGAATATTTACCGTTATCTCCTCACAACACTTCTCCCGAAGCGGCGCTGCAGCTCCGCAAGGGATATGTTTATCATCGTCGGGCGTCCGTGCGGGCAGCAGAACGGCATCTCGCACGACGCAAGCATCCTGACGAGACTGTCCACCTCAGGCGTTTTCAGACGGTCATGGGCCTTCACCGCGCTCGCGCAGGACTCCTTCGCAATGTCGAGGAACGACGGCCTCGACAATCCCTCCAGCGAAAGACCGTCTATTATGTCGCGGATGAAGGATATCACGTTCTCCTGCGGAAATGCCGACGGTATCGCATGCACGACAACCGTGTTTCCGCCGAAGTTCTCCAGCTCGAAGCCGAGCTTCTCGAATTCACCGATGTTCTTCGCGATGAAGGACGCCTCCGCCCCGGAAAGCTCCAGCGTAACCGGAATCAGCAGCTTCTGCATGTGCCCGTCCCGCGCCTCCGCCGCCTTGAGTATCCTCTCGAACATCACCCTCTCGTGCGCCGCATGCTGGTCCATCACCACAAGCCCGTCCGACGACGATGCCAGTATGTAGCTGTCGTCCAGCGCGCCGATTATCCTGAGCGCCGGAAACATCCCCGCGGCCCGGCTCTGGTCCTCGGACACGGATCCGCTTGATCCCCCCTCCCCGCGCGGAAGCTCCTCCGGCAAAGCCTGCATCCTCGGAAGCTCCACAGCGTCAATCTCCCTTCTCCTGGCCTTCTCCTCGGGATCGTAGGACACCGTCGAGGAGTCGAGAAGCTGCTTGAACGATATTCCCGGGCTCAAATGGACCGTCGCGCTCTGCGAATTTCGCAAGGCCTCCCTCAATGCCCTTTCGACGGCCTTCCTGAACAGCGACGCCTCCCTGAAGCGGATCTCCCTCTTCGCGGGATGCACGTTCACATCAACCCGCACAGGATTCGTGCGTATGAACAGAATCAACGGTGGAAACCTTCCATGGGGCAGAAGCGACGAATACGCATCCTTTATTCCCGCAAAGACTGCGGAGGACTCCGCCGGACGCCCGTTCACGAAAACCCTCTGCTCCCGCCGCGAACTCCGCGTAAGCCCGTGCTTCGCGGTGAATCCGCTTATCTCTATCCCGCCCTCCTCGAACTCCACAGGCAGCAGCCCGTCCATGAAGGACTTCCCGAAAAACGCCGATATCCGCGCGCAAATGTCGTCGCCACCGGGCGAGCGGAAAACCTCCCTCCCGTCTGCGAAATACTCGAAGGAGACTGCGAAATTCGCAAGAGCAACCGTGTAGAGAAGCTCGCAGATGTGCTTCTCCTCCGTGTCCGGGGAGCTCAGGAACTTCCTCCGCGCCGGCACATTGAAGAAAAGCTCGCGGACACTCACCTCCGTGCCCTTCGCGCATCCAACCGGGCCGGTTCCGGTCACCCTGCCGCCGTCAACAGCTATCTCCGTCCCCTCGGCGGCATCCGCAGTCCTTGTCCTTAGCCTGAATTTCGACACGGACGCAATGCTCGGCAGAGCCTCGCCCCTGAAGCCGAAGGTGCAGATGGAGTTCAGATCCTCGGCGCTTTTTATCTTGCTCGTCGCGTGCGGCTCTATGCATAGGAAGGCGTCGTCGGGGGACATCCCGCTGCCGTCGTCGGCCACGGAGACGAGCTTCACGCCGGCCTGCTCTGTCGCGACAGTGATGCGCGAAGCGCCCGCATCGAGGGAGTTCTCCAGAAGCTCCTTCAGCACCGACGCCGGCCTCTCTATCACCTCTCCGGCCGCTATCTTGTTGCTCACCGAGTCCGGCAGAATTCTTATCGTGTTCATCTCGCAAAATCCGGGGTTTTTCGAAGAAAAAGGCCTGATCCAGCAATATACTCCAGACCATCCCGATATCAACAGGACAAAACGGCCGGAATGGGCACCACCTCCTCCACGGGCTGCCGGAGGGCGCACCGCTGTGAACCCGATGGTTCCTTTCAAAGAATAGCGAGAGTGTGACACCGTCATCAGAATACATCATTCTTCCAGAACTAATTTATTGGCCGCGTCCCTATTTGGAGACCTGACCTTTTGAGTTCATTCTACTTGTCATAATCCTGTAATTCCGAATTGGGGCTCCGCCCCAAACCCCGAGATTTTTCGAGGCATTCAAGGCACCCGACAGGGGATGACCGGTCGGGGAGAGCAATCTCCCCTCCCTGTCGGTCTGCCCCCCGGTTATTCCTTGAATGCTTGCTTCTCAGCAGAG
>DYMC01000245.1 GCA_020721745.1 Lentisphaera sp.
TGCCGTATCCCGCCTCGTCCGCGTCGGAAATGCCGTCATGGTCCTGGTCGTCGTTTTTCACCATAGCCGAGAGGAAACTCTCCCTGCCTGCGCTGTCGACCATCGATACCGCGTAGTATCTTGTGGGGACAGAGGAATCGGAGGCCCACGGATCCGCCGTCACGTACGAAGGGCTCTGGCTTTCTCCCACCCGCGTGAGGTAGGATTCTCCCTTTTCCTTGCTGTAGATCCGATAGCTCTGGGCCCCTGTCACCCCGTTCCATGCAAGACGGGTCAGGCCCCCCCCGTCGGGACTGGCCTCGAGCCCCGTGGGACCGGTAGGCGCCGACACGCTGAGTTGATCCTCATCCTTGGTGGAATCCAGGGTAAAGGTCAGGGTGATGGTCTCGGCGTCGTAAAAGCCCCTTGCCGAGAAGAGATCTGTCGCGCCGCTCACATCCGAATATCCAAGGCTGATCGTGTAGTCCCCTTGGGTATCCCCGGCAAGGGTCACCATGTAGGTGCCGTCCACGGGGTTAGGGATCACCACACTTCCCGCATCCACCCCGATGTTCACCGTCGTTTCGGGAATCTGGTTCAGGGAAATCCCCCCCTCGATACCGCTCTTCTGCCCCGAAGGGGCGCTCACCAAAAGCCTGACCCTTCCCGTGGTGGCGATCGCAAGCTCCTTTTGCGGAAGGGCTTGCTTCACCCTCTCGGATAGATCCATGGCCATCGCACGCCCCCCGCTCACCCCGCCGTTTATAAAGCCGGCAATATCGCCCGCAAAAACAGAAATCAGTTTACTGTGTTCTCCGGTTTTTTGGGCATAGCTGACCCTGCTTCCAAGGGACGCACTGGATTCCAGCACCGTCCCATCGCCGTTATCATCGCTATGAAAGCCAGTAAGCAATCCATCGGGGTAAATGGGACTCTTACAAATCTTAAGTCCCACATCAAAATAGTGGGGAGTCTTGATACCGGTCCCGATAAACACCTTGGTTCTCACCTTTTGCGGATCGTTGTCGTCTTCTTTGGTTAAACGCGAAAGATCTGGGTCTTCGTTCAATGGCCCTAAAAAATAGTTGGACAGGCAGCTCACGGGTTTCAGATCGGATGATAATATGGGGTCAAGGACATCGTAATCAGGCATCAACTGCCACAAGGAAGGCACGTTTTCTATGATATAGGTGGCCATCTCTCTGTATAGTTCCATGGCTCCTCCGATCAGACACACCGCGTTGAGGCTTCCGCCTGACAATGCACCAACAATTTCGTGACATATGTGCTGCGTGACTTTTCCTGTGATGTATTCTTTGACCCAACTCGACATATCCGGCCCCTTGACCATATTCAAAATAACCATGCTATAGACCGGTAACGGTAGCTCAAGCTGTCTCGCATCTAGCAACATGGAAATGGCGTCGGCCGAAAATGGATCAGGCCCGTCGTACGCGGGATAAGCAATGGAAGCGCCGTGATTGGGAGTGCCTACCATGGCGAAGCGGTCTATATCTCCTTTGTACAACGGACTTTGGATGTACCACCTGGTCAAAAGGCCTCCCATGCTGTGCGCCACGATGTTGACCTTTGTGGATCCGGAAGCCTCCTTGGCCTTTTCAATGGCCGGGATGAGATACTTTGTGGCGGCCTCGTCAATGGAAAGGCGCCAATCATAGGGCACCTCAAAGAGCGTGCAACCCTCCGTGTAGCCGTAGGCCTTGAATATTTCTTTGAGGGTTTTCCACCCATAGTCCGTGGCGCTTCCGTCGTAGAGAATCAGCTCGGAAGGATCTACAAACCCCTTGTTGTGAAGCGTTGGAATAACGGGGATCAGGCTGTCTTTAAGGGTGGAGCCCATAATCCCCGGCACCAGCAGCACCGGCGTTTCCCCTGTGGGATTGCAGGTAGCATTGACTATCAGCTCTCTGCTAAAGGAGGTGGGTCCCACATGAAACGGCAAACGAGCACTCTTGCCTCCGTTGTACTCCGCCCACAGTTCATAAGCACCGCACGGAATGTTTGTGAAGTTATAGGTGCCGTTGACCGTCGTTTGATGGAAGTTCCCTCCTACACCCTCGAGAAAGACCGTAGCGCCGTCCAGCAAGTTTTCGTCCTGTTTGACGCTCCCCCCCACAGAACCCGTGCATACTCCCCCCCCGACATCAAAGGCATTGCTCGTCCCCGTCATCCCGCCGCCCGAGGCGTTTATGCGTATGTCTGTGCCTGGTGTGTCGATGCTCACTTCAACACTGGCCGTGCCCCCTGATGCTATCTCTACGGAGTCACGGGACAATCCTCCGTTTGTCGCCGATATGTAAACCGTCCCTCTCCAGTCCGTCTTCACACTTCCGTCGGCGTT
>DYMC01000036.1 GCA_020721745.1 Lentisphaera sp.
GAGGGGCAGTTCCAAAGCTTGCCAAAATGCGATTGGCAATGTAAAGTATTGCCTTACAATTACACGAACACAATCTGCGAGGCGACATGGACTTCTCAGGCAACTACGATTCGTTCAGGAAGGCATGGAATCTTCTCTCCTTCTTCAAGTTTCCGGATACGGCCGACTCCAGAAAGGACGAGATGGACGAGCTGCCGGAAAACATCATCGCCTACTTCCCCCTCGTCGGGGCCTTCATCGGATTCATGTCATACTGCGGAGCCTGGCTCCTCGAGCGCCTGATGGACGGCAAGATATTCTCCGCCATGCTGTCGGCAGTCATAATCACCATGGCGCTGGAGATACTGACGCTCGGGAGGGATCTCGCCACTCTGATGAACTTCCTCAAGACCTGCGCCAAGAACATGGACGCCGAGACCGCCATCGCGGCGATGGAGGAGAAGGACGATCTCAGGGGCGGAATATCCGAACTGGTCCTCCTCTTCTCCCTCTTCCTCCTGAAGATGATATGCATAGGCATCCTGATATACTCAGGCAACGCCCTCTGGCTGGTCGTAATGCTGTCACTGCCATATCTGATACAGGGACTTGTCGCAACCGCTCCTTCCTCGGTCATCGAAAGGGCCATACTGCCATCCGACAGGGAGACCGCGAAGACCGCCTGGATAGTCGCCGCGGCCGCATGCATCGTCGCAGGACACGCATTCATCCCGGCCGTCCTCCTGGCGCTGGTCATATCCTGGTTCTTCCTCGACAGGTTCATGAGATACTGGACGGCCCGCTTCCGCACGGTCACCGGAAAAGCCGTCGGTCTGGCGGGCATCATGCTCGAATACATGCTCCTCCTCCTCGGCACCATCCTCCTCGCGAAACAATAGATGAGCCTCGAAATATTAAAGTCTCTTGGGGTTGCGCTGGCGGGAGACTCAGGCCTCCCTGCAGATGAAATTCCATCCATATTGCCCGAGCCGCCCCCACCGAACATTGACGCCGATTTCACCGTCAACTGCTTCCGTCTCGCCCAGGCTTTCAAACGCAGGCCGGACCAGCTCGCGGAGTCGGCCGAACGGACTCTGGCCTCCATGCCGGAGGTCGAGAAGGTCGGGCGCGTCAAGGCGTTCGTGAACGTCAGGATGAAACCCGCCGAACTCCACAGACAGTGCGCGAAATTCGCAGAGGGGACCCTGTCGCAGCCCTTCCTGCCGGAAAGCAGGAGGATGCGGATACTGGTCGAATTCTCCTCGCCCAACACCAACAAGCCCCTCCACCTCGGGCACCTCCGCAACAACGCAATCGGCAGCTCCGTGTCGTCGCTGCTCTCGAAGGCCGGGCACAAGGTGACGAGGACCAATCTGGTCAACGACAGGGGCATACACATATGCAAATCCATGCTCGCATATCGGCTCCACGGGGACGGGATCACCCCGGAGAGCGCAGGAATCAAGGGAGACCATCTCGTCGGAGACTTCTATGTGAAGTTCGACAAGGAACTGAAAGCCCAGATCGAGGAGCTCAGGGCATCCGACCCGAAGCTGAAGAATGTCGAGAACGACGAGCTCTTCGCAAGGACCAGCATCGGGGCGGCGGCGCAGGACATGCTCAGGAAGTGGGAGTCCGGAGACAAGGCCACCGTCGAATTGTGGAAAAAGATGAACTCCTGGGTCCTCGACGGATTCAGCCAGACATACGCAAGGATGGGGATTTCCTTCGACAAGATATATTTCGAGAGCGACACGTATCTCCGAGGCAAGGAGACCGTGGAGGAGGGACTCCGGAAGGGGGTATTCGGGAGGAGGGAGGACGGCGCGGTCTTCACCGACCTCGAGAAGTCCTCCCTCGGGAAAAAAATCCTCCTCAGGCCCGACGGAACCAGCGTCTATATCACGCAGGACATAGGCACCACGCTGCTCAAGCAGAGCGAATTCTCGCCGGACCAGCAGATATGGGTGGTCGGGGACGAGCAGATACACCATTTCAAGACTCTCTTCGCGATAATGAAGCAGCTCGGGCACCCATGGGCGGACAGGCTCGTCCACCTCTCCTACGGAATGGTCAACCTGCCTTCCGGAAGGATGAAGAGCCGCGAGGGGACCGTGGTGGACGCCGACGATCTTTTCGACGAGCTTTTCTCGCTGGCGAAAAACGCGACGCTGGAGAGATTCGAGGGCAAGGAGCCCCCGCCCGACATTGATTCGAGGGCCGAGACGATCGCCATGGGCGCGCTCAAGTTCATGCTCCTCAAGTTCAACCCGAAGACGACGGTCACCTTCGACCCGCAGGCATCGGTCAAATTCGAAGGGGACACCGGTCCCTATGTCCAATACGCATGCGCCAGGATCAGCTCGATACTGCGCAAATGCGAGGAGAAGGGGGTCGCCTATGCCCCGGAGCTTGCGAATTTCGCAGCGCTATCCTCGCGGGAGGAACGCGAACTCTCAGTCAGGGCCGCGATCTACCAGTCCGCTCTTTCCCTGGCGCTGGAAAAACTCGACACCTCAGTCATATCAAGCTATCTGCTGGACCTGGCGAAATCCTTCAGCAGGTTCTACCGCGAACATTCCGTCCTCAACGCCGACGACCCCGGACTCAGAAACGCCAGGATGGGGCTCTCCATCCTGGTCCGCGACATCCTCAAGGACGGACTGGCGATCCTGGGCATAAATGTTCCGGAGGCCATGTGAGATGAAAAAACAGCCGGATGAAGCTATCCTCTCCTTCAATGTGGCGGCCAAGGTCAAGCCGAAGTCGTCAAGGCGCAAGATTGTCATGGAGCCGGACGGCAGCCTGAAAGTTTTTCTGCACTCCCCCCCGGAGGACGGCAGGGCGAACAGCGAGCTGAAGGAAACTCTCGGACGCGCCCTGCGAATTTCGCAGTCGTCAGTGGAGATCGTGGCGGGGCTCAAGTCCAGGATCAAGACCTTGCGGATCTCGGGATTGTCCCGCGGGGAAATGAACAGGATTCTCGGCTCCGGCGGAGCCGGCTGAAAAACGGAGGTGGACCATGTTTAATAAACAGGGTTTCGTGGATCATAGCCTGATCAAGATAAAGGACAGGCTTTCCGAGGCGAGCACGGCCAGAAGCGCACCGAAGGACGAGAAGGACGCCCTCCAGCAGCAGGAAGCCGGCACCGGGGCTCCGCATCTGGTTTCCGCAACTCCCACCCCTACGCCCCCCCCGCCCTCCGGAGGAACCAGGACGGCCTTCGCACCGGCGATCCGGGACGAGACAGTCGCCGCGCTATCGAAGAGGAAGGAGGAGTTCAGGCTGCTCAAGAGGGATATCAGCGAGAAATTTGCAGAGAAGCTCTCGTCATTTCCGGAGGACATCCGGGTGACGGAGCGCCGTCTCGAGGAGCTGAAGAGCGCGACGGAAAAGTTCGCGACCCTGATAGACGAGCTGAAAGGGATAGATGAACACTGCTGGGACGAGAACACTCCGCATTCGGAGGTGGGCCGCGCATGCAGGAAGGCCGAGAACGCGAGGCTCGAGTTCATAAGGGTCTGCGCGAGGCTGTCCGCTCTCCAGCGTGAAAGCACCGCCGCCGAAGAGCCGGGACAAGGCGGGGGCGGAACCTCGATCGTGCATGAGCTCAGCTCGATGTCATTCAAGCAGGGCTTGAAGATGGGGTTCCTCCTGTCGCTTCCGCTTGTCGCCGCCATACTCGCAGGGGCTTTCATCCTGGCCATAGGATATATAATCGCGCTCAAGCTATGAAGAGACGAACATACACGAGAGACGTGGACTATGGCCATCACGCCGGCGGCAGACAGAAGATGGCGCATTACCTCAAGACGGCCGACGGAGGCTTCAAACAGATCGGGGGGAACATCATTCCGGCGAGACGCGCCAGACGCTACAGGCTCCTGCTTGTCGCCATCGCGTTGATTCTAACGATGACAGGTCTATACCATGCTCTTCTATGAGTCTGCCGCGATGCTTCTTGCGGCCATCTCGCTCGTCCATTTCGCAAAGGCCGGAAGGAGGCGCGCGCTTGTCGTCTTCTGCCTTGCCCTCGCAAGCGTGGGTGTTGGCGAGACCCTCAACCACATGTCCTCCACCACTCTTTACAACGAAAATTTCTCGATGCTTCCCGGGACGCGCCTGCCGTTGTTCATAGTTCCTGCGGGCGCCTGCATCTCCGCCTGGGTCTTTCATCTGTCAGTCCTTCTCGAAAAGCAGCTCAGGGTGCGGCATTCGCGGCTGGCCGCCGCGCTGCTGCTATCGCTGACGCTGCCATTCGTATCGGAACTGCTCGGAGTGCGCCTCGGGCTCTGGAGATGGAACATCCCCTTCCTGTTCACCTTCGTCTTTCTCGCCGGAATATGGAAGTTCTACATGATCTTCCTATTCTCCCCCGCCTTCCTCATGCTCTTGATCCCCGAAAAACAACAAAAAAAAGCGGGAGGCGGGCAAATGGTGAACCTAAATTAAGCAGTTGGCCGTATTTGCCGCAGATACGAGGTCCCGAAGCACAAGCATTCGGGATCGAGAGTGGCGAGATCCAGAGGCGCAAGCGCTCGGGGACGAAGCTGCCACGTGAGTCACGTTCCCGCGTGAGGCCACGTTGCCGCGGCCAACGTGCTCACGTGATACTAACTAGTGCCTGTGCCTGACCGAAAACAGGGTTTTCGGTCAGGCACTAAAAAAAATTGGGAGGGCATTTGACTTTGTCCAATCTCCAGGATTTGCGCTGTCCCAGCGCAAACATCTTTGCGCCGGGGACGGCGCAAAGTACTTGCCATCATGCCTTTCTTGATTCGGCCATCATTCTTTCGATAGGTATCTTTGCGAGATTCGCGATCTTCTCCGGGATCTTCACCACGTGCTTCATGTTCTTCAGTGCGGCGAGGACATCCTCGAGGCGGGTCATCTTCATGTCCGGGCATATCGCCTGTTCGGAGACTGGAATGAACTGCTTGTCCGGGTTCTCCTTTTCGAGGCGGTATATGAGGCCTATCTCGGTGGCGACGATTATCCTTTTCGCCGGGCTGTTTCTCGCGTATTTCAGCATTCCGCCAGTGCTCAGGGCCTCGTCGGCGAGCGCGATCACATCGAGAGGCGATTCCGGATGAACGACTACTTTTGCGCCGGGATATTCGCTCTTTCTCTTCAAAATATGCTCTGGCGTTATGCGCATGTGGGTTGGACAGAATCCGGGCCATAGAATCATCTTGCGGCCTGTCATCTTTGCGCAATACGCCCCGAGATTCTTGTCGGGCACGAAGATTATTTCCTTGTCGGACGGAAGAGACGAGACGATTTTCAGCGCGTTGGCGGATGTGACGCAGATGTCGCTCTCGGCCTTCACATCCGCGGAGCTGTTCACATAAGTTACGACCAGCGCTCCGGGGTGTTCCGATTTCATCTTTCTCAGCCTTGGCGCGTCGGCCATGTCCGCCATCGGGCATCCGGCCTCCAGGACTGGGAGCAGGACGGTCTTGCCGGGTGCGAGAATCGCAGCCGTCTCGGCCATGAATGTGACGCCGCAGAATACGATGAGGCTTTTCTCGCAGTTGGCGGCCTTGAAGCTGAGTTCGAGGGAGTCGCCTGTGAAGTCGGCGATGTCCTGCACCTCGCCGAGCTGGTAGTTGTGGGCGAGTATCAAGGCGTCGCGTTCGTCGCGCAGCCTCAAAATTTCATTTTTTAGAGAATCGAGCATTGAAAATCACTTCATTGTCGAGCAAAAGCCCGATCTGCTTTGTTTGGCATTCGCCCGGCGCAAATTAGGTGGAAGAGTTCCCTCAGACCTGTATCGCGTCAACTTGCTTGGCATCGCCCGGGCCGTCGTCGCCAACCGCCTGTGAGAAGACTACATAGAGGGCGGCCGCGGACATCGGGATCGTCACGAAGATGCCCACGCAGCAGAGGAGCAGTCCGAGCATTGCGAAGATCCCCAGCACTATGGTCCACAATATGAGGATGGGCGCTCTCTTGAGAGTTTCGAAACCCTTCTTGAAGGCATCGAGTCCGTTGCTCTCCCCTCTTGCGAGGAAGAAGATGCTGAGCCACATGACTGGATAGAGGAGTATCCCCGGGATCAGGCAGCAGATGAACCCCACGAAGACCACGAGGCTTGCCACGGCGTAGTTGAGCATTGACGGGATGAAAATGTTCAAGGCCGAGAAGACATCTCCTATTTCCGCCGTTCCGCCTTCATACTCCTTCTTTATCCCCCTGAAGAATCCGACGAAGAAAGGGGCTACTATGACCCCCAGGATCATTCCTATCATTGTGCCTCCGAGGCCGCCCAGGATTCTGGCGACCTGCTGGGCGATGTCGCCATGCAAGTTCAGTGTTCTTACAAAGATGTTGATGAAGAAGGTCCAGATGAAGCTGAGGACGTTGCTGAGCATGCTTACCGCGAAAGATATTGCGGAGACGATAAGCCCTCCGACGATGTAGTAAGCGGGGTTTGCCTTGATCCTTTCGATTGCGAACGAGAATGCCTTGCCGATGTCTATGTTCATCCTGGCTCCTTGGGTTTGTAAAAAAACGAAAAATATGATAATTCAGCTTTTCCCATTTGCAAGGAGAGCTTATGTGATTTAGGTCAATCCGATAAAATCAATGGAGGTTGTAATGGCTACAGTTCCGGGTGCGGAGAAGAAGGTGGCGGCGGGGATTTGCGGAATCCTTCTCGGAGGACTTGGTGTGCATAAATTCATCCTGGGCTATAAAAATGAAGGATTGATAATGCTGCTGGTGTCAGTGTTGTCGTGCTTCACGCTCTCTTTTGTGGTGAGCATAGTTGGCATAGTGGAGGGAATAATCTATCTTACCAAGACCGACGAGGAGTTCGTAAGCACCTATGTGACGAACAAGAAGGGTTGGTTCTGAGCCAACTTGGGAGATCTTTATCATGCGGGGCCTGCATGGGCCCCGTTTTTTTTCTTCATCCGCTTGAAAACACTGGGTTCATGGCGTAGAATTCGTGTATGAAGACCACATTTGACAAGGCGCTGCTGCTTTTCTGGGAATGCATGTTTTTCTTTGCCGGCCTCCTTTCCTTCATTCTTTTCGGGATGCTGGAGTTTTGCATAAGGCTATTCTTCCGCGGGGGCAGGCAGAGGGGGATGAGGCGTTTCCTCGATTCTCTCGCGGGGACGATCCGGGGCTCATGGCGGGGGCTCAAAAGGAGGATCAGGGACTCGGTGTCGTTCTGCAGGGTGATGTCGGCTCTTGCCTTCGTGCTCTTCCTGATCTATCTATATCCTCCCAGCAGCTGGGGGAGCTGGACCCGATATGAGAATGGAGTCGCGTCATACTACGGATGGGGATTCTACTGCCGGGCCTCGGCATCGGGCGAAATATATTGGCCCTGGAAATATGCGGCCGCGCACAGGACTCTTCCGATGGGGACAATAGTGAAGGTGAGGAATGTGGACAATGGCCGGACCATATACGTGCGCATCTTCGACCGGGGGCCCTTCGTGGGTGGCCGTGTTATAGACCTGACCAGGCGGGCTGGCCGCGACCTGGGGATAGCCGACAAGGGGCTGGCAGAGGTGGAGATCTACGTGAAGGAGTAAAATTTCCGGGTAAATACTCACTGAACTACGTAGTTCAGCGAATCTTTACATCTAAAAAGGCAATTTTGCAATCACCTTATCTAATAAAAAACGATTTTGCATTTTATTTTAGTACGGATTCAGTAAACGAATCAGTTTACTGAATACGTACCCTCCTCGTTGAGATTCTCGATGTATTGAGTGCTGTAGGACAGCCTGCCGTCTTTTTTATCGTAGTGGTATATGCGGTATGTCGGTTCGCGCCCCCAGTAGTGGGCGACGGCCGTCCCCACATATATCGGGACATCTCCAAGCCAATGCTGTTCAGCCCTGTGGAAGTGGCCGCAGATTATGGCCTTCACGTTTGGGCGTGACACCAGCTTCTCCCATTTTTCGACCTCGTCCGGCGGCCAGGAGTCGTGGAGCTGGTTGTTGTAGAAATCTGTCGAGGACGGGGAATGGTGGAATATGACGACCGGCCTGTTCTGCGCCGAGTCAAGCTCCTTCGCCAGCCATGCGGCGGGGTCGTAGCCCTCGATTTGGAACTTCTTCCGCAGGGGTTCTGTGTAGAGGAACAGCATAATGACTCCCCCGGCCTCCCTTTTGTGGGTGAGCTCTCCAAAATACTTCCGGTATAGCGGAACAGTCTGCTCCAGCTTGTTGACAAGTATGTCGTGGTTTCCGGGGAGCAGCGAGATCGGCGCCTTGATGCGGGAGAGAATTTCAAGCCCCTGGGCCACAATCTCCTTTCTCTCGATGTTGTCCGCCATGATGTCGCCGGTAATGGCCACGAATTCGACCCGCATTGGCAGCTTGTTCACCGCCTCGACCACGTGTTCCATCCGCCGCGTGTTGCGCCCGCCGTCGAAATGGATGTCCGATATCTGGACAAAATAGAAGCCCTCCCCGCAATGGGAGGGGGTGGTCAGACAGAGAATCAGCAGAACTGCGCTGAAAATATGCCGTCTTACGGAGCTGGAAAGGCCTATGGAAAAAGCTTTCTTCATGGTGGGCATAAACTATGTCCTGAAAGCTCCGCGTCAAACCGGGAAGATGGTTTTAACAGAATTCAAACTTTTTGCGAAAATCAAAAATGTTTTCCCGGAAAACATTTTTCACCAGAGCCTCTTGTCGAGGCTTCTGTATTGGACGGCCTCGGCTATGTGGTGTTCCGCGATGCTGGGCTGGCCTTCGAGGTCGGCGATGGTTCTTGCGACTCGGAGTATCCTGTCGTAGGCTCTTGCGCTGAGCGCCAGGTCGTGCATGGCATGCTTCATGTGGGACATGCAGTTCCTGTCGAGCGGGCAGAGTTTCTGGAGCTGCGCCGGCTCCATCTGGGAGTTGCAGTAGATTTTCATTCCGGAGAAGCGGGACTGCTGTATCTGCCTTGCCGACGCGACTCTTTCGCGGATGGCCGCGCTGCTCTCCCCTGCCGGGGCGTTGAGCAGTTCATCCTCCCCGAGCTGCGCGACCTCGACGTGGATGTCTATCCTATCGAGCAGAGGGCCTGATATCTTGTTCCTATACCGTTGTATCTGGTGGGAGTTGCATCTGCACACTCTCGTGCGGCTTCCGTAGTATCCGCAAGGGCATGGATTCATCGCGGCGATGAGCATGAAGCGCGCCGGGAATGTGAAGGAGCCGGCGGCTCTTGACACCGTCACAGTGCCGTTCTCGAGGGGCTGGCGCATGACTTCGAGGACGTTGCGCTTGAACTCCGGCAGCTCGTCTAGGAAGAGGACTCCGTTGTGGGCGAGGCTGATCTCCCCCGGCGTGGGCGTGCTTTGTCCGCCGAATAGCCCCGTGTCGCTTATGGTATGGTGCGGCGCCCTGAACGGCCGTTCGGTCAGGAATGGCCTGTCGGCGGGGAGCTGTCCGAGTATCGAATGAATCTTGCTGGACTCGATGGCCTCCTCGATGTGCATGGGGGGCAGTATTCCGGGGACTCTCTTTGCGAGCATTGATTTTCCCGTTCCGGGCGGGCCTATCATCAGGACGTTGTGGCCGCCTGCCGCCGCGATCTCAAGTGCGCGTTTCGCGCAGTTCTGTCCCTTCACCTCGCCGAAGTCGGCCACGTGCAGCCTCTCCGACCTGGCGAGAATGTCCTCGATCGTGATCCTTCGAGGCTCGATTTCGGTTTTTCCCGAGAAGAATCCGACTGCCTCCCTCAGGTTTAACACTGGGTGGACGGGGATTTCCCCTGCTGTCGCGATGGCGGCCTCGTCAGCGTTGTCCGCCGGGGCCATCACGCATGAGATGTGTTTCTTGAGCGTCCTGGCAAGTGCGGCGATGGGGAGGAGTCCTCGCACCGGCCTGACTTTTCCGTCGAGGGCGAGTTCTCCGACTATCATCGCGCGGGAAAGTTTTTCCCTGTCGAATTTTCCGGATGCGGCGAGCATGCAGAGGGCGATGGGCAGGTCGAAGGCGGCGCCCTCCTTGCGCAGGTCCGCGGGCGCAAGCCCCACAACGGTGCATCCGAGGGGGTGGCTGTATCCGCAGCTTAGCATGGCCGACCTGATCCTGTCCTTGCTTTCCTTGACGGCGGCATCCGGCAGCCCCACGATGGACACGATGGTGGTCTCGCCCTGTCCGGTGGTGTTTACCTCGACTTCTATCTTCACTGCGTCAACGCCGACAATCGTTGCGGAGAATGTCTTTGAGAGCATGCTTTGCCTGCTTCTGGCTTTTTCGAGCCGTTGTCCGGCTCATTTGGTTTTGGTGTTCTCGCCGCCGGGCACCAGTGGCTCGAATTCCGAGTCCGGGATCTCCGCGTTGAGGACGAATTCCTCCAGTATCAGCTTCTGGACTATGCCGCCCGACATGATCCGGGTCTCCGCCGGGACGAAGACGTTGTCGGCCAGGGAGTATTTGAGTATCTCGGCCGAATAGGGCTCCCCCTTTTCGTTCGTCGTGAACATTCTGCGCTGGAGGAAGTCTCCAACGCCGACGAAGAAAGTGATCTGCGGCAGCCTTTCATCTCTTGGCCTGCAGAAGAGCTGGTATAGCTCCTCGTCGTTTATCCTGACCTTGTCTATCTTGATCTCCCCGAATATGTCGCAGAGCATGCTTTTCGGGGATGATATCTTGTGGAGGAGATTCGTCCGCGCCAGTTCGTCTCCGGTGATCTCCGAGATGCTGTTGTCGGCCCCGGATATTCTCCATACCTTGTCTGCGTTCATGATTATCGCGCTGACAAGCTTTCCCTTGTAGAAGTAGGATGATCTGACCCTGTCTGGCTCCTTGAACTTCATTTCGGCCTCGAATTCGGCCGGCTTGCCGCCGCTTACGAGTATTTTTTGCTTCATCAGATATGACTTCGCGCTCTGGAAGACTCCGTTGGGGTCGCTGGCGTTCTTGATCTTGAGCGACATCTGCCTGGAGTCCAGCTCCTGTGCGAGAACGGGGATCGCCACTATGGCTGCGAAGAATGCGAGAATCGCTGTGCATGCCGTTCTGTTCATTTGCTTTTCCCTTGCTTTTTATGGGATAAACCCGATCACCATCGAAATATACATCATGGAGCGGTAATTGCAAAAGGGGGATTCGAAGATGAGGGATGCGGGATACGGGATGAGCCAATTGCAAAACTCCGGACGCGCAAGTCTCGTGATCCCGATCCCGATAGGGCATCGGGGCGCGTCCCTCCATTTTTATCCTCCTGCGGAGGATGGAGGGGCATGCTTGTCGTAAGATCCCGAGCCCAAAGGGCCTCGGGGCCATGCCCGCGAAAGGAGTTTCGCAATTACCTCGGGATGTTTACCCGCCCCGCTGAAAGCGCTGGCGGGCAGGATATTTGCCCGCCTCACGCAGTGCCGGCGGGTTTGCCCGCCACCCGAAGGGGGGGCGGGCAGAAGCTGTGGAGAGAATGCCTGGGCGCTTGGATGGATGCGCTTGGAAATAAGTGGGAGGGGAATTATATTCGACATTTAAAGTTTCCATCACCGCATATTTGGCTTCCAAAGAGACTCCAGGTGCATGGCCTGATTTCGAAAGTGCCAAGATCAAGACGGTGGACAGTTTCTTCCACCGGTTACAGAATAATGGGAACTGTTCTTGCAGTTTATCATGAAGAGTATCAGAGGTTTGCAGATAAAATGGCATCATGAAATCAAAATAATTATAAAGATTTTTAACACAGAACCCTAGAAGTAAGGGTCCAAAGAAAAACGATGTAAGATGCAACTATCACGAGCTCGCAGCCTTCTGAAATTGGCCTAGGAAGTTTTTCAGGAGAAGGGCACTCATTATGTTGTAGACGGAATTTTGACGGAATTTTGGACAAGCATGCAGACCTTGTCCCTTATTTCAACGCCCTTTCTGTTTTTTTGCGCCCAGAGGTATCCGTCTACGATGCCTATACGGGTCAAGTCCCCCCGTTGTTCCCTGCAGAAGTCTATGACCTCAGCCACGTTCTTCGCCTGGCTTCATCCGGACTGGCCGACCCATTTCGCTTCACCTATCAGGACTCTTCCGTCAACTTTCGCTATTATATCCGGCCTCTGGGGCAATCTCTGTTTGAATTTGTCTCGGATCAGTTTGGTTTTATTTGAACATCTTCTTCAGTGCGCGCGTCGAGGTGCTCGCCTCCTCCATGCCCACGGGGATGGAGAATGTCATCGTGCATCCTTTTCCCACCTGTCCGGTCGCGTAGATCGTGCCGCCGTGGGCCTCGACGATCTTCTTCGATACCGCCAGCCCCAGCCCGCTCCCGCCCATGCCTTTCGTCGTCTTGAACATGTCGAAGAGGGTTGCCGCCTTCTCGGGTTCGATGCCGACGCCATTGTCGGCGACGGAGACGAGTATGTGGTCCTTGCCTTCGTTGAACTGCGCGCTGATGGATATGTGCCCTGGCGGTTCCGCGCCGTGCTTCTCGATGCGCTCCAGCACCGCCTGCTCCGCGTTCGTCAGGAGGTTGAGAATCACCCTGTGCACCCCCTTCTCGTCCACTTCCGCGCAAAGGGGGATGCCGGCGGGATCCAGCGTCGCCGATATTGTTATGTTCTGCTGCTTGAACTGGACGGCCATCGTCTCGGTCAGCTCGTTGATAAGATCGCTGATGTCCACCAGCTTCAGATTGAGCTTCTGGTCCGTCGTCAGATTCAGCAGGTCCAGCGCCAGATTCCCCAGTCTGCGGTGGTTCTTGCTGAGTATCCCGAGCGCCTCGTTCGCCAGGTTGATGTCGTTCTCGTCTATCCCCATCTTCAGCAGGTTCAGGCTGCCGTCAAGCCCCGCGATGATGTTCTTGATGCAGTGCGAGAGGCTGGCCGCCGTCGTCCCCGTCGCCACGAGCCGCTCGTTCTTGAGGTTGAACTCGATGAGCCGCACGTTTTCGAGTGCCATCCCTGCAATGTGACCGAGAACAGTCATGATCCTAAGGTCGTTCTCGGTGTACTGCCGTTCGGCGCTGGTCAGCGTCACGTAGATCATGCCGTTCAGCTGCTGCTTGCCGAACATCGGCACGCACATTATGCTCATCGTCGCCGCGCCCATGCCCTGGCTCGCCGCCTTGAACGGATCGCCTATGCGGTTGCCGGTCGAGAGCACGGCCTCGTGGTTCTCCTGAACAAAGTCTATGATGTTGCGGTTTATCGCATTCGCGTCTATCTCCTCCAGATCATTGTCCGCTTTTCTCCCCGCGACAGGCACGAAGCGCCCGTTGTCCACGTCGTAGACAAGCAGGAAGGCCTCGTCCGATTTTATCGCCCCCATCACGGCCTTCGTTATCCTCGGATACAGCTCGTTCTCCTTGAATATGGAGCTTATCTGGTTCTGGAACTTGTAGATAAGCGACAGCCTCTTGTTCTCCTCCTCGACAAGCCTCAGCATCTCCTTCTGGTGCCCGGTGGTGATGGATGGATTGGCCGGAGCCAGCGTCTCCGGCTGTATCCTGTAGGTAACAAGCGGCATGCTCACCGACTGCGTGTCGTCGCGCGTGAACATGTTGAAGAGCTCGAATATGGAATTTCCGAGCCGCACCGAGGTCCTCAGCGGCAGTATAGACTTCTTCGTGAGTTTCCTGCCCATCATCCATGTGCCGTTGGTGCTGTTCAGATCCTCCACATACCAGTTCCCGCCCTCCCAGCTGAGCCTGCAGTGCACCCTGGAAATGAGCTGGTCGTGTATCTGGACATCAGCCTCCTGCCCCCTGCCGAAGCTGATCTCAGGTTTCTTCGCGTTGAACTCCGTGCCCTTCATCGAGCCGCCTATCACCTTGATCAGGGTGTCGCTGAAATCCCTAAGTCTATCGGCCATCTTGAGCACTCCTCGTGTTATTTTGAGCCAATTGCAAAACTCCGGACGCGCAAGCGCGTCCCTCCATTTTTACGCCGATTTTTCGCAAAAATCGGCGTGGAGGGGCATGCTTGCCATGCCCGCGAAATGAGTTTTGCAATTACCTCATTTTATTATTAGATCGCCGGGAACCAGATCCCTGAGTGTAGAAAGCAGTCCGCGTATGCATTCGTCGTCGCCAGACACAGACCCCATGTATTCCCTCGCGAACTCAATCGAATCAACAACCCTCAGCATCGCCGGCATCCGGGCTTGGCATCCAGCCTCCGACAGCATCCCCGCCAGGTGTTCGCGGCATCTCGCGATTACGGCAGCCAGATCCGGAAGGCAAGGCATCAGGCAGAGCTCCGTCAGCGGAGAGACAAGCCCCTTCATCTCTGCGAATTTCGCAAGGCTGAACGATATCTTCAACGATGGAAAAAGCGTGCTCACTGGATGGAATGAAAGCACCGAGGCGGAGACGTATTCCCCTACTCCGTCCATCGAGGAAAGCTCAGCCGATATCCTCTCCGAGGACAGCAGAATGACGCCTTTGCGCAGGCCTGGCGTGCGCGGGGCAATCCCATCGGATTTGCTCCGGTAGTGCCGGGCGAGAGCCAGGATCAAGCCTTCGTCGGCGTTTTCCACGCCCAGCCGCTTGAGCGCCGAGGAAATCAGCGGCGCGATGCGGTCGGCCTCCGATGGATCAGCCCCGGAAACACCCTTCGAGACGAGCAAGGCACGGATGGATTCCACGCCGCATCCGGGAGATGACATCTTGATGCCGCAGTTCCTCCTGAACCGGCTTGCCACGTTCCCGTGTCCGGTCTCGTCGAGCATTCTCGATGCGAAGTCATATATCTCCTCCATCGAGAACTCCCTCTTGTCTCCAGCCTCAAGGATGAGATACTCCACCGAGAGCGCCATATCCTCGGAAAGCCACGCATCGTCAAATCCGCACTCGATGCAGGCGCGATGGATGAGCGACTGCAGCTCCTCGGGCTTGAAAAGCTCGACCGAACCGTCCCCGCAGGTTATCAGAACTTGCTCTCTGGCAGGACTTATCACGTCTGCTCCCCTTCGATCTTCTTTATCTCGCTGATGAATTCGTCAACATCCTTGAAGCGCCGATACACCGAGGCAAACCTCACGTAGGCGACCTCGTCCATCTTCGCAAGCGCGGAAATCACCCTTTTCCCTATCTCCTTGCTCGACACTTCCTTGTCGTAGTCCTTCTCTATGCCCGAAACGATGCCGTCAACCAGCTTGTCTATGTCGTCGTCGCCAATCGGGCGCTTCCAGCAGGCCCTTTCTATCCCGGCCCTTATCTTGGAATGATCGAAATCCTCGAGCACCCCGTTGCGCTTCACGACCTTCAGTTCCTCCCGCGTTATCGTCTCATATGTTGTGAACCGATGCCCGCAGCTCAGGCACTCCCTGCGCCTGCGTATCCCGGCTCCCTCCAGAGTGGTCCTGCTGTCAACGACCTTGTCGTCTGTAGACTGGCAGTGAGGACATAGCATGGCACGTGACCCCGAAAATAAGAAAATAAGCGGGAGTTAAGATAGCACCGGAAGTCCCCATTTCAACCTTTTTACAGAAGCTCAAAAAAAACCTCAATGAGATGAGCCAATCGAGCCAATCGTCATGAGGCAGTGCAGCGAATGGCTCGAAGACGGTTCCCGTCCGCCCAGGCGGGGCGCGTCTGAATGGCTTGTCTGAATTATCTGAGCCAATTGCAAAATTGCCTTTTTAAAGGATCGCC
>DYMC01000037.1 GCA_020721745.1 Lentisphaera sp.
GAGGCACCTGCGCGCCCGGGGGGAGCCAGCCATAAGGCTTGCGTTCCCCTAAAGAGGCAATTTCGCAATTTTCTCATTATCTTTTTTCCTTGTCGGTCACGTTTTATTTCAACTTATTTACGATGCATGACGCTGGGGCGCTCCGCGCGGGAACGCGGATTTTGGATCTGGCAAGAGTTTCATGTTCTCCCCGTTTTCAATGTTCCTGGATCCTGCGGCCTGTCCCCGGCGAATTCCCCCCGGGTGGATGGAGTGTCTCATTTCTCCCGTGTTCCGTATTCCGAGTCTTGTGAGGGCGAAGTCGTATTTGCATGGATCATCTGGATTGATGTTCCTGAAGGCCCTGGTTATTTCGAGGGCCGCCTTGAGATCCGCCGTCTTCCTCCTGGTGAATCCGAGATGGACCGCTATCTGCCACATGTGCGTGTCGAGCGGGATTATGAGCATTGACTTAGGTATTCCGCTCCAGCCGCCGGGGTCTATTTCATCCCGCCTGACCAGCCACTTCATCATGAGATTCAATCTTTTGCACGCGCTGCCGGAAGATGGCCTGGGGACAAGATAGTTCGCCTTCGGTGAATTTCCATTCAGCATCGAGGAGAATGTATCGAGGGCGCGGAGGTAGTCCGGGACTGCGAGCGCCGATTTGAATGCGTTCTCCAGGGAGCCATGCGATTCGATCAAGAGTTTTGCGTTCGAAAGCAGTCGCGCAAGCTCCGCTCCGTCAGTGAAGCGGTGCTTGAAGCCATCGAAAGCCCGGACAATGCCGGCTGCGGAATTCTCCTCTACGAATTGGCGCGGCGACTTGCCCATCCTCTTCAGCGCATCCTCGACGCTGCGGATTATCTGGGCGACTCTGCCGTAGGCAAGGGATGAGGCGACGAGGGCGGCGAGTTCCCTGTCCGGCACGCCGGGGTAGTCGTAGAGGAACTGCAAAGGATCCGGACGGAGGAATTCCCTCCTGTTGTATTTTCCGTAGACAGCATCAAGGGCACCGCGAATTTCGCAGGCGTTCAATCCGGTTCCGCCGCCTGCGCTTCCGCCACTACTGCTTCGAGAAGGAGTCTTTTCCGGCTCCGCACTCGGGGCAGACCCAGTCCGCAGGAAGCTTGTCAAATGGTGTTCCAGGATTGATGCCGTTGTCGGGGTCGCCCTTGGCCGGGTCGTAGACGTAGCCGCACACATCGCAGACATATTTGTCCATCTTGTTTTTCTCCTTGGTTTGGATTTGCTGGTCAAGATTTTTTATTTTTCAACCTTTGAGATATTGTTTTGCCGAGTTCGAAGCATTTCGCGAGGTCGTCGCGGGAGGGGACGTATTTGCATGAGAGCGGAGCTGAGACGGCATCCACTTTCATCTCCTTGATGGCGGCATCAAGAAGTTTTATCGCTTCGCCGCTCCATCCGTATGAGCCGAATGCCGCGCCGATCTTGTTCTTGGGCCTGAAGCCTTTCAGGTAGCAAAGCAAATCGGCGACTGTCGGGAAGATGTTGTTGTTAAGCGTTGGCGAACCTAATGCGATCGCGCCGGAATCAAGCAGTTCAGTGACAATATCGCTTCTGTGGTTTGAGTTCAGGGGCAGGAGTTTGACATCCGATCCGCCAGCGGCGACGCCATCGGCGATGGACATCGCCATTTTCGCTGTGCTTCCCCACATGGTGTCGAAAATGATTATCGCCCTGTCCGACGCTTCCTGGCGCGCCCATTTCCCGTATAGGGATATTATCTTCGGAATTCCTTTCCCGCGCCAGATTGGACCGTGGTCGGTGGCGAGCATCTTGAATTCGAGCCCCAGGGACGGCAACTGTTCGAGGAGCTTGAGGACCAGGTCCGAGTATGGCATGAGAATGTTGGCGTAGTATTTTTCAGCCTCCGCCTCGACGATGGAGCTGTCAATCTCGTCGTCGAAAAGTTTTGCGGTCGCAAGATGCATCCCGAAGGCGTCCTGCGAAAAGAGGATGCGGTCCTCGTGCAGATAGCTGAACATGCTGTCGGGCCAGTGCAGCATCTTCGTTTCTATGAAGCTGATGGTCTTTCCACCAAGATCGAGCTTGTCCCCCGTCTTCACGACTGTCAGGTCGAGATTCGGACCAAAATGCCTTTTGAGCGCGTCTGCTCCGTTTTTGGAGCAGAAAACCTTCTCCGGCCCGATGAGTTCGATGGTTTTCGGGAGGGCTCCGGAGTGATCCATCTCCGCATGGTTGGAGATGATATAGTCTATTCCGGAGGGTGGAAGGACGGATGCGATTCTGGCGGCCATTTCGTCGAAAAAGGGCGCCTTGACAGTGTCCACGAGGACATTCTTGTCGCCGAGCACGAGATATGCGTTGTAAGTGCTTCCCCTGCTGGTGCTGTAGCCGTGGAAGTCGCGTATTCCCCAGTCTATGGCGCCCACCCAGTAGACGTTCTCCGCTATTTTTACCGCTTGTGCCGTGCTGCGCATAGTGTTCTCCCTTTTCAATTTTCAAGCCGCTATACTCCGGGGGGGCTTGCCTGCCGGATATGCGGCGGGCTAACGGGTTAGCCCGCGCGATGGCGAAGCCGCGGCGAACGGGCGCACGGTCCGCGTGCGCCCCGCCGCCGCATTGCCTCAAGATAGAATTTCTTCCAGCGTTATGTATGCCCCGACGTTGCCGGTCAGTTTCTCCACATCTGTATTCACAGGAAGAGTTTTCTTGCCCTTGCGCCAGCCTGCGGGGCAGACCTCTCCAGTCGCATAGGCGTGCTGCCAGGCTTCGATCTGCCGGATCAGTTCGGCCACGTTGCGGCCAACGCTGTCGGCCACGGTCTCCTCGGAGACGACGATGCCGTCCGGGTTGATTATGAAACGGCCTCTAAGCGCTACGCCAGCCTTTTCGTTCCAAACGCCAAACTTGCGTGCAACATCACCGGTGTTGTCGGCTCCTATTGTGAGCTTCAGCCCCTTCAGGAGGGGTTCCGTCTCGACGAAACGCTTGTGGCTGAATTTCGTGTCGCCCGAGACGGGCAGCACCACCACGCCGAGTTTGTCCAGCTTGCCGAGGTTTGCGTTCATTGCTGCTATTTCCGTGGGGCACACGAATGTGAAGTCGGCCGGGTAGAAGCATACGACGGCCCACTTGCCTTTGAACTGTTCGCTGGACACCTTGGTGTAGTGTCCGGTTGCGGCATTGTAGGCCTCCATCTCGAATTCCGGCATGCGGCGCATGACCAACGTTGTGCTCATGTTTTTTTCCTCTTCTTTTTGTTGTTTGTCGTTTGTTCCGGACCTTTCGTTGTCCTCTATCACCTGCATCTTGTCACATGGCATTGACGGCCTCCCTTTTTGAGTTTAGTCCCTCTCGTCAAAATTTCTACAGATGTCCTGTCCGCCTGTCTTTGCGGCGAAGCAGGCATGTGTTTTGCGTCAGCTGGCGGCCGCCGCCGCCATTTCCCTTGATATGACGGCGATGTGCCCGAGCTCCTCGTTTATCAAAATATCTATTTTCTCTTTTTCCGAACTTTGCGCGAGCAGTTTTTTGATCGCGGAATAGTAGACTACGGAATCCTTCTCGATGGCGATAGCGATGGAGAAAATTTCGTTCATGCCGCTTCCGCTCCTTATCAGGCTGGCCGGGGTGTCCTTCCCGAAGATTTTTCCTTCGGCCATGGCCTTGATGTATGACATCGCCTGTCCGTCGAGGTCTGGCATGGCGCTTTCGCCGTCGCCGACGAATATGCTCTTCATCTCGATGAAGAGTTTTTCGTGCTCATTCTCCATCTTGGCGAGTTTTTCGAGGAGGGTTTTTGCCTCCGGTTTCGAGGCGGTCGAGGCGGCCTTCATGTAGAAGTCGCGCCCGTTCCTCTCTATCTGGGCCGCAGTCTCGAAGACCTCCGCCACGTTCATGATCATGTTGCCTCCTGCACAATGTGTTGGTTGCGTTGTTCCACCTTCATGCCGCCGCGCCACCCATTCCTCCGCCGGGGATGTTCGGCATCGTGAATGTTCTGGCCTCTAGGTTCTTGTCAATCATGAAGAGCCCCTGCTTGGAGCCTTCGACCATCCTGAGCTGGTTGATTATCTCTTTCGCATTCTCCTCCTCCTCGACCTGCTCGTTGACATACCACTGCATGAAGTTGGATGCGGCGAAGTCCTCCTCGTCCCTTGCGATTTTCGCAAGTTTGTTGATGCGGGCTGTAACGCTCTCCTCGTGTTCGAGGGTGTGGGAGAATGCGTCGAGCGCGGACTTCCACGTCGTCGGGGGGGGCGTCTATCTTCATGAGCTCCACCTTCCCGCCTCTGCTGAGGATGTAGTTGTGGAATCCCATCGCATGCACGAGCTCCTCCTGCGCCTGGATCTGCATCCGGTTGGCGAAGCCGTTGAAGCCCTTCGCCTTGAAGTCCGCGCTCATGGACTGGTATAGATAGGCCGAGTAGAACTCATAGTTGAGCTGGCCGTTCATCTGTTCTTCGAGTTTCTTGCATATCATGTCTTACGCCCTCCAGAGCCCGTGGAGATTGCAGTATGCGCGGACGACAAGTTTTCCTGTCTTCGGCACGTAGAAGTCGGCGGCGGGGGCCTCTCCCGGCTTGAGATACTTCCTGTTGACATAGTCGCCATTGATTATCTCGACCCACTCGATATAGTGTTCGGGTGTCATCGGATGCGCGACTGCGCCGACCTCGACCCTGCTGCCTCCGTTGGCGCCATCCTTGAGGACCGGGACGTGCTTTTCCTTCGCAGCGTCAACAGTGTTCTCCTTCTGGACGACCATCGGTTCTCCGCAGCATGATATTTCGCAGTCCGCCCCGGACAGCATTTCGATTGTCATGTTCTTGTGGCACTTCAGGATTTCGCCTCTTTTCAGCTTCATGTTGAATTCTCCTTTAATTATTTGATCTTCTGGGATCTACCAGTTGTTCTGCTTGATTTCAAAATAGGACTGCGGATGCGAGCATGCCGGACATTTAGCTGGAGCCTTTTCGCCTACGTGGGTGTATCCGCATTTTCTGCACTGCCAGGTGACTTTCTGCTTGCGTGCGAAGACTGCTCCATCCTCGATGTTCTTGAGGAGCTCCCTGTATCTCTCCTCATGGGCTTTTTCCGCGACCGAGACCAGTTTGAACCTGTTTGCGACATCCTGGAATCCCTCCTCTTCCGCGATTTTCGCAAAATCTGGATAAAGGGTGCTCCATTCGCATTTTTCACCGGCGGCGGCCTCTTTCAGATTTTCCGCGGTGCTTCCGATCCTGCCGGCAGGATATGACGCGGTGATCTCGACTTCTCCGCCTTCGAGGAACTTGAAGAAGTTCTTCGCATGGATTCTTTCCTGGTCGGCGGTGATATCGAAAATCGCCGCTATCTGCTCGTAGCCCTCGTCGCGCGCCTTCGCGGCGAAAAACGAATAACGATTCCTCGCCTGCGATTCTCCGGCAAAAGCCTTGAGAAGATTCTTCTCCGTCCTGCTGCCCTTGACACTCTTCATACTTGTCTCCTATGTTGTTTGAGGCAATTTCAAAATTGCACCATTGAGCTGATTTCAAAGTTGGAGTTCATCCCGTGACCACGTTGACACGTGCCACAGTGAGCCGCGTTGGCCGCGGCAACGTGGCCTCACGCGGGAACGTGACTCACGTGGCAGCTTCAGCTGTGTATCTTGTTGATAATAAGACACAACTAAAGTTGTGGACTCCAAGGGATTTACCCCGAACGCGTAGTTTTGAAATCAGCTCTGTTTATTTGACTTCTCCTCGTGGGACTGCTCCTTCCTCTTCACCCTGCACTTGTCGCATAGACCAGTGAAGTCTATCTTCACAGAGTGCAGATCCGGCTGCGAACGCATGAGGGTCCTGAGCCTCTCGTTGATTTCCAAAGCGGCGGGGTTCTCATAGTCCGAAACCGCTCCGCATTCGACACATTGAAAATGCAAATGCGGCTCAAGATCCCCGTCATAGCGCTTCGCCGGGCCAAAACCCTCCATCTTCGCAATCATCCCCTCCCTCGTAAGGGCATCCAGATTCCTGTAAAGGGATCCTAGGCTCAGGCGCGGAAGCTCCCTCTTCAAGCCTGGGAAAAGTTCGTCGGCTGTCGGATGGGTTCTCAACGCCCTCAAATGACCGAGGATTATTTTTCTCTGCCGTGTTATCCTCACGCTGCCGCCCCGTAGATTATTTTAAGAATAATTATTATTCACGACGCTTAATTTGCCCCCTCTTTCCGGGATGTCAAATTTTTTTTTTGATTTTTTTTGATTTTATTTTTGCGATATGGAGGAAATTGGCCAGGAGCTCCATGCCATGCTCGGTGAGTATGGATTCCGGATGGAACTGGACGCCTTCCATGGGGAGGGATTCGTGGCGGACTCCCATTATGATGCCGTCCTGCGTCCAGGCGGAGATACGCAGGGATTTGGGGCATGTTTTCTTTTCTATCACGAGGGAGTGGTATCTTGTTGCGTTGAAGTTCTGCGGTATTCCTTTGAAGACGCCCTTGCCGTCATGTATTATTCTGGATATTTTCCCGTGCATGAGGTATGGCGCATGGACTACTTTTCCGCCGAAGACCTCGCCCAGGCACTGGTGCCCGAGGCATACACCGAGAAGGGGTATTTTCATTTCAGCGCATTTTCTGATCACTTCACACGAGAGACCTGCCTCCTTTGGCGAGCATGGTCCGGGCGAGATGACGACGGCGGACAGCTTGTCGAAGGCTATCCTCCTGATGGGCACATCGTTTCTCAGGACTTCCGGGGGTGCGCCGAGTTCGGCAAAATACTGCGCCAGATTGTATGTGAACGAATCGTAGTTGTCAATCATCAAAAGCATTTAATTGCCTCTTGTTGCGGGTAAACATCCTGTATCCTGCCCGCCAGAGCTTTCAGCGGGGCGGGTAAACATCCTGCATCCTGTATCCTGAGCCTCGTATCTTGAGCCCCCTCTTCCCAAATACTCTTGCGCCTGGATGCTAAAAATCAATGTCCAACCGTCAGAATTCCGGATGCGGCAAGCAGTATGACGATTATCTGGGCTACGCATATTCCGGCGAGGATTTTGTCATTCTCCTTGAGAAGCATAGGTATCAACCTGAGGTTGCAGACCATTGTCACGCTGGCGAGGAAGCAGATGCCGATGAAGTTCATGTAGTCGGCCTTGTGGACCAGGGAAGTCCAGGCCCATCCGCCCCTGTATCCGGTCTCCTGCATGTATTCGGCCGCGGACATGCCCCAGTATGATGGAATGTCCTTGACCGGCAGATGGGATTCGATGGAGCCGGTGACATATATCGCGAAGGAGATGGCGACGATGGCGAGCCCTGTGCGCGAACAGTTTTCAAGCCACGATGCGTATGTCTCGCGCCTGGGGGTCGAATATTTGGGGACTGCGTCGGTCTGTTTTTCTTCCATATCCATTCCTCCGTCTGCTTCAATTCCAGATACCGAATCCTTTGAGCAATGCCCGTGCGCTCGCAACAACAAGCAGGACGATGACTATCTTCCTCACGTTCTCCGGCCTGGTTCTCTTCAGCATCTTGACACCTATCTTGGCGCCAAGCATTATTCCTGTTATGGACGGGATTGCGATCATCGCTATCAGGGCGCCTTTGTTTATGTAGACCCATGCCGCGGCGGAACTGGACGTCAGGAGGATGTAGGAGCTCGTCGCCACCGCCACTTTCAGGGGAACGCCGGACACCATGTTGAGCACGGGGACGTTCGCCCATCCGGCGCCCAGGCCGAACATGCCCCCGATGAACCCGATGAATACGAATAGTATTCCAGACAAAACGCTGCGGTGGGCCTTCCAATCCACCTCATGCCCAGTGCTTTCCTCCAGATAGGAGCCGTTTATCCTGAGCAGATTCGAAAGCCTGTCCGGGTTCTCCACGCGCGGATACTCGGTCTTCCTGGTCAGAAGCATTATGGCGACTATGAAAAGAATTATGATGCCCAGGGAGAGCTGGACCACCTTCTCCGAAATGGCCATGCCGAGCATGGCGCCGACTATCGCGGAACAGGATGCGACAAGACTGAACGGCATCGCCACGCGGAGATTGGTCATTCCCTTGCGGAAGAGCATAGGGCTCGACGCCAGCGCGCCCGACAGCGCCAGCAGGAGTCCTGTCGCCCGGACAAAGTCCATGTGGAATGGGAAGAAGCTTCCGACAATGGGGACAAAGAGCACGCCGCCGCCCACCCCGCCAAGCACCGCGACTATACCGAGAAGGAAGCAGACTATGAAGAGCAGAATCGGCCAAATCCACCAGGGGGTGCGGGACTTCGGCGCCGGCATGATGAAAGCTCCGGAACTGTCCTGCACGGCCAGCTCCGGGGGCTGGGACTTCGTCGCGACGGCTGATGCCGCTTCCGGACTGGACTCATCCGCATGGATGCGGAGGCCGGGGGCAAGGAAGAAGAGTCCGAAAAAGGCCAGAGATAAAATTGTCTTAAGAAAAAAATGCATGATGATGCGATTTTTGCGCCGGGACGCCGCAAGCTGCTTTGAGCTGATTTCAAAACTCCGGGTTAGAGGTAAATCCGTTGGAGTCCACAACTTTAGTTGTGTCTTATTATCAATAAGATACACAGCTGAAGCTACCACGTGAGTCACGTTCCCGCGTGAGGCCACGTTGCCGCGGCCAACGCGGCTCACTGTGGCACGTGTCAACGTGGTCACGGGATGAACTCCAACTTTGAAATCAGCTCAATGGGGCAAATTTGAAATTGCCTCACTTTTTTGAATTGATACAGGGATGGGAATCTAGCTCCGGAATGGTATATTTCAAAGCGTAGGCTCGACAAACCAATGCTTATTTCATGATCAGGCTGTATAAAAGATTGAGGCGGGCGTTCTACGAGGGACCCGACTGGATCGTGCTGCCCGCAATGCTCAAGGGGAGAAGCTATCGGTCTCCCACGATTCTCTCCGCCCTCTGGTTATACGCGTGGTTCCAGAGGACGCTCACCGTCCCCGGACGCATAATCGTGCCGGTCTGCTTCCTGGTGATCTCATACAGCCTGATCATCATACAGAGCCCGGTAAGGGTGCTTGCGTTCGGGCTTCTCTCCATAGTCATCACGGACATCGCCCTTGGCTTCCTGTTCCGTCCGAGGAGACTGACCGTGCTCCGCGAAGTTCCTGAGCGCGCCACGAAGGGAGCTCCGTTCGAGATTGCATACGAGATCAGGAACGAAGGGAGGCTTCCACTCTGGAACATCTGCATCGATCCCCTGCCCTTCTTCAGCATGAGGGGGGAGGAGGGCAGATCCGAGCTGATACCGTCGCTGGGGGCCGGACAAAAGCTCGCATTCAGGACGGAGCGCTCCGCTCCGCGGCGCGGCTCCTTCGATATATACATGCCCATCGCGGAGACCGTCTTTCCTTTCTCGATATTCAAATGGAGCAGGAGGGGGGGCAAGGGGGCGAGGATAATTGTCCACCCCGATTTCGAGCCGATATCGAGTCTCTCGATCCCTGCTGGCAGGAACTACCAGGTGGAGGGCGACACACAGGTGTCGAAGACCGGCGACTCGACGGACTTCATCGGTTGCCGCGAATTTCGCACTGGAGACAATCCGCGCCACATCCACTGGCCGAGCACCGCCCGCAGAGGCGAGCTGGTCGTCCGCGAGTTCCAGGAGGAGTATCTCACCCGCGTCGCGATAATCGCCGACCGCTTCCTGCCATCGGTCGAGCCCCTCTCCGACCCCTTCGGCAGGAAGGCCGCGGCAAGGACCAGGAAGTTCGACGCGGCCGTCAATCTCAGCGCCGCGGTCGTGGACAACATATCCAGGAGCGACTATCTCCTGGACATATTCATCGCCGGCAGGGATGTCTATCATCTCGAGGGCGGGCGCAGCCGCCGCAAGTTCGACTATCTGCTCGACGTGATATCATGCATGGAGCCCGACCCCAGGGAGCCGGTCTCGGAGCTGACCAGCGACGTGCTCGATATACTCTCCAGCGTCGGCAGCGTGATTCTGATACTGCTCGAATGGGACGAGCCGCGCATGCGCCTCTGGCGGCTCCTCTCCGACAATGGAATCGAGATGAAGACGATCGTCATATCGGAGCCCTCCGGAGACATCCCGGCATCGTTCGCATGCTGTTCCGAGAAGAGCATCCTCAACGGGGAGGTCAGGAGCATATGACGGCCAGACAGCCCAGATTCTTCGTCCTCGCGTCGGCGGCGATGCTCTCGTGCTCCTCATACATATTCTCCGTCTCGATAGGGCTTCCATACATATTCGTCGCAAGCTCGTGCCTGCTGGCCCTCTCACTCTTCCTCCCCTTCAGGGTCAGATACAACGACAGGTCGGTGATATACAGCATAGTTGTCTCGCTGGCCATGGCCGTGATACTCGACCTTCTCTTCCCGATGGACCGCGACAAGTTCATGCTCGTGGGCGAAATCCTCTTCATCAACGTGTCCGCGCCCTTCCTCATATACTTCTGCGCGTTCATCACCTTCTTCGAGTTCAACATACACATACCAGGGCTTGTTTCGGCGATTTCGATCGTGCTGCTGCTGCTCACCGCCGACATACAGAAAGGCGGCGACACGGCGACAAAACTGCCGTTCTTCAGCTTCTCCGGGAGGAACCAGGACAGACTGTTCATGGCTGCGATGATGGCCCAGCTCGTGCTCCTGGTCGCCGTAAGCTCCTACGGGAAACCCCGGCCCGGCAAGAAGACGGGCGGCGGCCCAATGCTGACGAAATGGGCGGCCATATCCATCGCGCTGGCCTGCAGCGCCGCATTGCTCCTCTCCTCGATGCAGTTCTACAACGTGTTCGAGGCAAACATCAGGAAAATGGAGGGCTTCTTCCTCAAATACGGCATGAGAAATGTCCGCAGGGGCACTAACTACATGTCATCCAGGAGCATAGACCTGCGCAAGCCGATGAGGGAACAGTTCATGCAGTCCCGCGAACAGATCATCCTGAGGGCGTCGTCAAAGGGGCCGCCAGGATACCTCAGAGGCCGCGTCTACGACCACTACAGCTCGGGAAACTGGCTGCCCGCATCCATGGAGTCGCGCAAGCTCAACTCCAGATCATACGAGGGCATCCTCGTCTACCGCACATACTTCCTGGGCGACCGGGCCATGCAGTATCCGGAAAAGACCGAATTCATATACTCGGGCGACTTCAAGACGGACATCCTCCTCGCGCCGGGAAACTACGAACAGATCGAGCTCGTCGCCGGAAGACTGTCGTGGAACAGAAACGGGACTCTGTCGCCGGAAGAATGGGAGAAGGACGGAGGATATACGGTCTTCACAAAGTCGCACGATGCGAATTCCGCATACAACGCGCCCGGCACGGCCGGCGATGAGGATCTCTCCGTCCACATGGCCGTCCCGGAGAACATCCTGCCACTGGCCGATGCGAAAATCGCGGAGATATTCGACGGACACAATATCTCGTCCATGGACGATGCCGCGAAGGCGGAGAGGATCAGGGAGCATTTCATCTCCAACTTCAAATACAGCCTCGACTTCTCGATGGATCCACGCGACGACGAGCCGCTCGAGACCTTCTTCCGGAAGAAAAAAGGCCATTGCGAACTCTTCGCATCGTCGGCGGTCCTGATCTCGCGCAGGCTCGGCATGCCGGCCAGATACGTCACCGGATTCCTCTGCTTCGAGAAGCATCCCTTGGGCTCCTACTACGTATCAAGGCTGGACAACGCCCACGCATGGGCCGAGGTATATCTCAGGGACCAGGGACGATGGATGCTCCTGGAGGCGACTCCTGAAGACGGCATACCCAGCGGCTCGTCAGCGGCAAAATGGGGACTCTTCAAGTCATACTCGGACTACTTCTACAAGCTAATGCAGAGCATCCTCGCAGATGTCAGAAGGGGTTTCTTCGCCAAGGCCGTGCTCGCGATACTCGTCTCCATCTACGAGGTGTTCAGGGACGTGGTATGGCATCCGCTGCGCGGTCCCCTGCTCGCGATCGCCTTCCTGCTCTTCTTCCTGCTGAAGAAAATCACTGGAAGACGGAGGCGAAGGGGGTTCTGGAAGATATCCGACGAGACCCTCGCCCTCGCCGACGAGTTCGCCGCCTTCGAGAGGAAGCTCTCCGCCAGGAGCGGAATCAAGAGAGATGCCTCGGAGACCATCTCCGAATGGATATCCAGGGTCGCAGGCGGATTCCCCGCTATCGCCGTGCCCCTCGCCTCCTTCTCGGAATCATACCAGACTCTCAGGTTCGGAAATTCCGGACATCCCCGCCGCAAGGACGCGGACAGGATAAGAAGCCTCAGAAAATCTTTCCCCTGGGCGCAGGTCAGGCGAAGGAAGAATTGAAAACTTAGCCCGAATTTCGCGATCTAAAAGAATAAGCTCGTTTATTATCAGCGGCTTGCGCAAATCAGCCCGTTTGGCCCGAATGGCGCTAAGTTAAGGCACTTTTGTCGGAGTTCACAGCTTCAGCGTGGACTGTTTGTGCCCCTTAATTTGCCGCCATTCGGGTTTGCCCCCGATATCTTTCTAGCCGGCCAGACAGTCTCCCCGTCTAAAGTCTAGCCGGCTAGACTTTTTTCATAGTCATTGATGCTTAGGCATTTACAGCATATTTTCTTAAAACCCGAAGCCGGCTTTGGAGGCTCGAAGAGCATTGCCACCTTCTCCGTCGCTACGAGATTGACAGGTTTCTCAATCGTCGCATCCATATCGGAGACAATATCTGCCCCCGATAATTCACGCGGCCGCGGCCAACGCGGCTCAATGTGGCACGTGTCAACGTGGTCACGGGATGAACTTCAACTTTGAAATCAGCTCAGAACTAAATTTTAGAAGACATTTTCTACGCACTACACAAAATATTTTTCTGTCCAGAAAAAACTCCCTAGTTGAATTTCAGGACTGACTTGTCGTAGTCGTCGGGTGCCTTGAATCCGAGCAGTTCGATGCATGTTGCGGCGAGGGAGCTTATGCCGAGGCCTTTGAGCAGTTCGGCCGAGTATTCTCCCTTGTATTCCGGGTCGTAGACTATGCATGGAACAGGGTTTAGCGAGTGGCTGGTCTTTCGCTTCACTTCGCCAGTCTTCTTGTCAATCGAGACAGCGCCGGTCTTCTTGTCGTGCTCGAACATGTCGTCGGCGTTGCCGTGGTCCGCGCTGATTACGAGGATGCCGCCGGCTTCCTTGATGGCTTTGGCGACTCTGCCTATGCATATGTCGAGGCTGGAGACGGAGACGAGCGCCGCCTGGTAGCTGCCGGTGTGCCCGACCATGTCTCCGTTGGGGTAGTTCAGGCGTATGAACTTATATTTGCCCTCCTTTACGGCCTTGAGGATTTCGTCGGTGATCTCGGCGCATTTCATCCAGGGTCTCTGCTCGAACGGGACTCTGTCGGACGGGATCTCGATATACTCTTCGAGCTTCCTGTCGAAATATCCCGAGCGGTTGCCGTTGTAGAAATAGGTGACATGTCCGAACTTCTGGGTTTCGCTGACCGCCATCTGCATCACGCCAGCGGAGCAGAGGTATTCGCCGATGGTGCGGTCTATTGCCGGTGGCTCGACGAGATATTTCTTCGGCACATGCAGGTCTCCGTCGTATTCCATCATTCCGGCGTAGAGGACTTTCGGGCGAGGGGAGCGGTCGAATTTGTCGAAATTATCCTCTTCGAAGGCGGCGGTAATCTCGATGGCGCGGTCTCCGCGGAAGTTGAAGTATATCACCGAGTCCCCGTCCTTTATCGGCCGGACCGGGTTCTTCCCGTCGTCGGAGATGACGAATGCGGGCAGGTCCTGGTCTATGGCCTTCGTCTCCGCTCTGAGCGTCTCGACAGCCTCGTGCGCGCTCTTGAAATATCTTCCCTTTCCGCGGACATGTGTGTCCCAGCCTCTCTTCACCATGCCCCAGTCGGCGTTGTATCTGTCCATGGTGATGAACATCCTTCCGCCGCCGGAGGCGATGCGAAAATCGCAGCCGTCCGTGTTAAGTTCCCTGAGGAACTCCTCGAAGGGGGCAATATAGTCGAGCGCGGAAGTTTCGGGCACGTCCCTGCCGTCGAGAAGCGCGTGGACCGCACATTTCCTCACTCCGTCGCTTTTCGCCCTCTTGAGCATTGCCTTGAGGTGGTCAATGTGGCTGTGGACATTGCCGTCGGAGAAGAGTCCGATGAAATGCATGACGCTGTTGTTTTTCGCGCAGTTTTCGGCGAGCTCCTTCCAGACCTTGCCTTCGAAGATGGCGCCCGATTCAATCGCGGCGCTTACGAGTTTTGCTCCCTGGGCGAATACCCTTCCGCAGCCGATGGCATTGTGCCCGACCTCGCTGTTGCCCATGTCTTCATCGCCGGGCAGTCCGACGGCGGTGCCATGGGCCTTGAGCCTTGTGTTCGGACAGGTCCTGGTCAATTTGTCGAGGACTGGCTTGTAGGCGTTGAGGACTGCATCGCCTTCGGCGTATTTGCCGTATCCGACTCCGTCCATTATCATGAGGACGAGGGGGCCGCGCCGGCCTTGGAACCTCGGATTTTTCTGAAGAGAGATTGGCATGTGGTCACCCGTGGTTTGATTAGTCCGGTAATATTGGCCGGATATGGGATTTATCAAACGAGGCAATTGCAAAACTCCGCAGACGGAGTTACTTTATCTGACGAATATCCGGTGAAATGAGGTGGTCCGCCGGATATTTACAACATGGGAGATCTGGCGATGAGGGGATATTTCATCTTCTGCATTTTGTCATTCGTGCTCCTGGCACGTGTGGGTGCGCAGGAGGCCGTTCTTGGAAAGGTCACCGCCAATCAGCTGAACGTCCGCGTGCTTCCGGGCGTGTCCTACACGGCCGTTGCGAAACTCGCAAAGGACGCGGAGGTGAAAGTCCACCGCGCCAGAGATGGCTGGTGTGAGATCGAGGCGCCGGGGGATTCGGCCGTCTGGATGGCCAGCGCGGAGATCGGCGTGGACGGAATCGTGTCGAAGGATTCGTTCCTCCGTTCCGGTCCCGATGTGACGTATTCGCCTTATTCGCGCAGGGCCGCGAAGGGGGAGAAGCTCTCGGTGCTTGAGAGGAGGAGCGATTGGACCAGGGTGGCCCCCCCGGCGGGGTTGCGGGCATGGGCCAGCCTTGACTTCATCACGCTTCCGGAGGAGGACTTGAGGAAGCTGAAGGAGTCCGGCGAGGGCGATGCGGCCAAACCGGCGAAAGGCGGGCTGGACCTTGACTTCGTGCCCCTTCCCGAGAAGGATGCCAGCTACGAGGGATTCCTGGTCCTGGTCAAGAATTCCGACTCGGTGAAGCACGCCTTGGTGCTGGACGTGAACGGGAGCCTCGCCCCGATCTGCTATCTCCATTCCGAAAAGGACAATCTCGACCTATGGCTGAACCAGAAGGTGAGGGTGTCCGGAAAGGAGAACTGGGTCAAGGACTGGAAGAGGCCGCTGATCATCGTCGGCAAGATCGAAAAAAGCTCAGCAGAGGTAAATATTCACTGAACCCCTACGCGGAGTGAATATTCGCCTTTTCCGGAAGGATTAAGCAATAAAAGGAATCACCAAGGCGTTTTAATTTCAAATTTCAAAT
>DYMC01000038.1 GCA_020721745.1 Lentisphaera sp.
TTTCGTCCGGGTCCATCCCCATTTCGAGAGTTTATCCACGACGGACGAGACGATTCTTTCCGGGGCGGATGCCCCCGAGCTGATTCCTATCGTCGAAGCCGACCGCAGCATTGACCTGCGGATGGATTTCTCGTCGTCTATCAGGAAGGCCCTAGCTCCGGATTTTCCGGCCAGCTCCTTCAGCCTTTTTGAATTTGAACTGTTTTTAGACCCGATTATGAAAAAGACATCAACTTTCCCGGCAAGCTTCCTCACCGCGGCCTGCCTCTCGCGGGTGGCATAGCAGATGTTGTCCTTGGAAGGGATGAGCTTCGACCCCAGCCGGCGTTTGAGGGCGCGATATATGGAGGAGGTCTCCTCGGGATTGAGAGTGGTCTGGGTCAGGCATGCGAAACGCTCGGAGGCCCCCGGGCGTATTTTTCCTGCATCGGCCGCTTTCTCCACGATGTGGAACGGGCCTTTTATCCGTCCGGACGTGCCGATTATCTCCGGATGGTTTCTGTTTCCGATGAGTATCAGGGTCAGGCCGGCCTCGGAATATTTTCGTGCCAGCCCATGGATTTTCTTCACAATCGGGCAGGTTGCGTCGCTTATGAGCAGATTCCTCCTGCGTGCTTCGCGCTCGACGGATTCCGGAACTCCATGTGCGCTGAAGACCACGTCCGCGCCATCGGGAATTTCATCCAGGCTTTCCACGAACACGACTCCCTTTCGGCGCAGTTCACCTATCACGTGCCTGTTGTGGACTATCTCGTGGCGGACGTAGATTGGCCTTTGCGATTTTCGCAGGAGCCGCTCGACGGTCTCGATGGCGTTTTTCACCCCTGCGCAAAAACCTCTTGGATTGGCAAGAATGATTTTCCCGCGCAAAGTCATGCGACGGTTGCGTTTTCGGTCTTCGGCTGTTCGTCCGGGACTGGATCCTTTCCGGTTCCTAGCTTGCGTTCGAAGACTTTTTTGCAAGTTTCCTTGAACTTCCTCATCTCGTTCCTTTGCGCATAGGGCTGGACGTAGCGGAACTTCTTGCCCTGGTAGTTTCGGAGTATCACGTCGTGCTCTCCGATCTTTTGGACATAGTCCGGCAATAACGGTATCTTGCCACCTCCCTCCGGGGCATCTATCACAAACTGCGGGACGGCGAGGCCGGAAGTCCATCCGCGCAGGCTCTCCATGATCTCGATCCCCTTCTGGACGCTCGTCCTCAGATGCTCGGTCCCCTCGAGCATGTCCGCCTGGTAGATGTAGTAGGGGCGCACCCTGGCCTTCAGCAGCCTGTGCATGAGCTCCTTCATCACGGCGGGGTCGTCGTTGATTCCCCTGAGCAGGACGGTCTGGTTCCCGAGCGGGATTCCGGCGTTTGCGATTTTCGCAAGAGCCGCGACCGACTTCGGGTTGAGCTCGTCCGGATGGTTGAAATGCACGTTCATGAACAAGGGGTGGAATTTCTTCAGCATTCCCACCAGCTTCGAGGTTATCCTTTCCGGCAGGAAGCATGGCATTCTTGATCCGATGCGTATGATCTCCACATGGGGTATGCTTCTGAGCGAGGACAGGATTCTCTCTATCACGGCATCGTCCAGCATCAGAGGGTCTCCGCCCGAGACAATCACATCCCTGATCTCGGGATGCTCCTTTATGTAGTTCACTCCTTCGTCTATGAAGGACAGACTGATCTGCCCCGGGTCCCCGACCTTCCTGCTGCGGGTGCAGAATCGGCAGTATGATGCGCAGAAGGGCGAGACCAGGAACAGGCATCTGTCGGGGTATCTGTGGACTATGCTGCGGACCGGGGAGTCCTTGTCTTCAGCGAGGGGGTCCTCCATCAGGCAGCGTTTTTCCAGTTCTCTCTTGTCCGGGACAACTTGCTTGTAGATGGGATCGCCCTTCTCCTTTATCAGGGAATAGTAGTGGCGCGTGATCCGCATTCCAAGCCTGTCGGACAGAGTTTTTAGCCTGTCCAGCGGGATGCCGAACCGCTTGGATATCTCCTCGGGGCTGACGCAATCGTCAAGCAGCAGTTTTTTCCATCTTTCCATGGCTGTTCTCCCTTTTTCTGAAATTTTTGGTGATGCGTTTTATGAATATTATCTTGTTGTCTCTCTTCCTGTAGAAGTCCTTTATGATGGCACCCACCTTGTATTGCTTCGCCAGATAGAAGCGGCGGGTGTTCCTGTATCTGCTTGTGGACGATGTCTCCACGACGATCATCTTTCCGCCGAGCGCCGATATTTTGTTTTCTGCGAATGCGAGGAGCCTGCTGCCTATTCCAAGACCGTGGAGGTCGGGGTCCACGGCGATCCAGTATATGTCATATGTGTTGTCCGTGCATGGAGTTGGCCCGAAGCAGACATAGCCTGCCGTTTTTCCTCCTGCATCGGCGACATGTATTATGTAGTCCTTCTGCTTTTTTTTCCCTACGAAGCTGTCCATGAGCTCCGCGGCGATCTTTATTTCGTCTCTCGAGAAGACCTCTGTCTTCCGGAGGATTCTGAGGATATCCGGCCTGTCCGTTTTCTCCATTTTTCTGATTCTGACTTCTTTCATTTTCTATTGCGACGCCTCCTTTCGGCGGTTTTTACAAGCTCCTCTGCGAACACCCCGAACGGAATTCGGGCGGCCAACAGCGCCTTCCTGAATCCGGACGAGGGGGAAATGTCGGGATTGGGGTTGAACTCCAGGAAGAATATTCTGCCATGCGCATCCATGCGGAAGTCGGCCCTTGCGTAGGAATCGGCCTCGAAGATTTCGTAAAGTTTCAAGGTGATGCGCTTCAGCTCATCGGCCAGTTTTTGCGGGATTCTGGCCGGGCATACCGACTCCGTCCGGCGGTAGGATTCGCTGCCAGAGTTCCATTTGGCCTCGTATGTGGTGATTTTCGGAACTGATTTCGGGAAATTCCTGAATTCTGTTTCGGCGGGGGGCAGGACGACTATTTTCCCCGAGCCGAAGGCGGCTACGTTGAACTCCCTGCCGTCTATGTATTCCTCCGCCATGGCCGGAGCTCCGTATCGGGAGATGGCCTCGGAAACGGCCGAATCCAGCCCCCCCCTGTTTCTGGCGAAGGATTTCAATGTCACGCCGATGCTTCCATCCTCCATGGGCGGCTTAACGACAAGAGGGAAGGCAAGGGATGTTTTCTCTCCTGGGGCGTGTATCAATTCGTGGTCCGGGGTCCTGATGCCGGCGCCTGCGGCGAGCGTCTTTGCCTTGCTCTTGTCCTGCGCAAGGGCGAGTGTCCTGGCATTGCATCCGGTGCTTGGGACTCCGAGTAGTTCCCACAACGCGGCCATGTTCATCTCCATGCCCGGGTCGCCGTCGAACCCCTCGCAGAGGTTGAAGATGGCATCCGGCCTCTCATCCGAGACAGTTTCGATTGTTTTACCTATCGGGGAGGAGACAGGCATTGTTTTGGCGTTCCAGCGTCTTTTGCGCAGCTCCTTGGCTATGTCTTCGGCGGACTCCACGACGGACTCCTCCGCGACGGCATCGTCGCGGATACGGCTCGAGCGCGGAGCGTTGTATGCCACCAGTATCTTCCTTTTTCCTCTCTTCATGCTATGCCGTGTCTCCTGCAAGCGATGGACAGGACCTTGTTTATCATCTGGTCGTAGCTGTAGCCCGCGGCTCTGGCTGCTTTCGGGAAGCAGGAATTCTGCTCCGGGCGCGGGAGTATCCCCGGAAGGGGATTGAGCTCTATGACGTTTGGGACAGCTTCGCGGTCGAGCCGGATGTCCACCCTGCACCAGTCCTTGATGTCGAGGCACTCGCAGGCCTTGACCGCCGTGGCCGCTATGCGCTTCCCCAGTCCTGCAGAAACCTTGGCGGGACACTCGAATATCTCCAGTGGCTTCTCCTCGCTGTCCCATATCCACTTGGCCTCGTAGGAATATATTTTTTTGGACTGCGGTGGAAGCTGGTCGAACTTGATCGCGACAGGAGGCAGTGCTTCGATGTCCCTGCCGTTTCCCCAGACCGCCACGGTGTATTCATCTCCCGGGAGATATTCCTCGACGATGACCGGCTGCCTGTATTTGGAGATTTTCTCCCTTATCCTCCTCCTCGCTTCGCTCCTGCCCTCCACGAAGGAGTCCTCGAATACGCCTTTGCTGCTTCCCTCGGAGACTGGTTTGACCATCAGCGGAAAGGAGAGGCCGGAGATGTCTATGTCGTCGTCCGGAGAGAATGTCCTGAACGGCGAGACCGGGACACCGCGCCATGCGAGAATTTCCTTTGCGCGAGACTTGCGGAGGCATATTGCAAGTGCGAGAGGGTCCGAGCCGGTGCAGGGCACGCCCATTCTCTCGCAGGTCATAGGGACGAAGGATTCGCGCATGTCGCCGAAAAGCCCCTCGGCGATGTTGAAGACTATATCCGGATTGCATTTTGCGAGCATGGCCGGGAATCCGGAGTCCCCTTCGAGGATGCTGACTTCATGCCCTGCGGAACGCATGGCCCCGGCGACGGATTCGATGGTGGCGGGGTCGTCCCCCTCGGCGAAAAAGTCCGGCGGCGGAGGTTCATCATCGTTCTCCAATGCGCCGAATCGTTCGGCGTATTCCTTCCTCAAACCGTCTTTGGTGCTGCATGCGAGAGCCACTCGGAGCTTCTTCACTTGGAGGCACCTCCGGGCTTGGATCTGCGGACGCTTTGGGAAGGGAGGGGGGACGATGATTCGGAGCGGCGCGAGGGCGATGCGCATTCTGAGGGACTGCTGCTTGCGCATTGGCCTTCGGCTGATTTTTCTCGACACGAAGAACAAGAGTCTTCTGTCATAAAAAGACGGGAATGTAATCTTGCCCGGGAGACGGACATAGCGTCCTCTCCCTTATCCTGCACAAAGCAAAAATACTGCCGCTCCTCTCCTATTTTCTGGTTTTCGCGGATAAGTTACAGCATGCTGCGGACAATGCAAGCGGCCTGCCGCAAGAGGGATTGTATTTTGAGTCCCATAAATTATATTGCCCCCTTGTTCGGATAGTCGGCTCGTTCAGCAAACACCGTAAAGGCCAATAAGGAGAATTCCATGAAACCCAAATCATTCACGCTTGCCACAGCCTTGATTCTCTTTCTTGCGATTTTCGCAATTGGAGGGGAGCCGAGGCATGTACTCCTTTTCATCGGGGACGGCATGGGGGAAATGCAGGTCGAGGCTGCGGAACTCGCCAAGGCAAAAGGCTCCGGGGAGAAGCTCTCGTTCAGGGAATTCCCCGTCCTCGGCTGGCAGAGGACCGCTTCTGCAAATGCCAAAATAACTGATTCGGCGGCGGCGATAACGGCTATCGCCTGCGGCGTCAGGACAAACAACGGGATGCTTGGAATTACTCCCGACGGAAGGCCGCTTGAATCCATAGCGGTCATCGCCCACAAGGCCGGATGGAGGATTGGAATACTCAGCAGTGTAAGCCTCGACCACGCCACTCCGGCCGGCTTCTATGCAAACGACAAGAGCCGTGGCAATATGTCGGCGATATCCCGGCAACTCGCCGATTCACCATTCGAGTTTTTTGGCGGCGGTGGACTGATGGGGCAGAAGGCCGACGACAGCTCGGAGGACAATCTGCAAAGGGCCATCAGAAACGGGTTCAAGGTTCTGAGGACCCGCGATGCGCTTGCCGGGGCCAGGAAGGACGAGAGGATTCTCGCGATGAACCACCGCCTCTCCGGAGGGGCATCCCTTCCGTGGGCGCTTGATCAAAAGGATGACGATGTCCGGCTTTCCGAATTCACCGCCGCAGCCATAAGACGGCTCGAAGGCGCTCCCTTCTTCATGATGGTGGAGGGAGGCAAGATAGACTGGGCATGCCATTCGAACGATCTGACCGCGGCGGTCGGCGACACCATAGAGTTCGATGCGGCCGTCCGCCTGGGATTCGAATTCTACAAGAAAAACCCGGACAACACTCTGGTCATCGTGACTGCGGACCACGAGACTGGCGGGCTGAAGAAGCTTGACAAGGGAAATCCGTCGGCGGTCTTCTCCACAAAAATGACATCTGAAACCCTTTCGTCGCTGCTCAAGAAAATGCAGTCCGAGAACGCGGATTTCGCAAAAGTCATCGCGCTGGTCAAGGACGAATTCGGCCTCGGGAGCATCACCGCGGAGGAGGAATCGAGACTTTCAAAGGCCTGGATTGATTCATTGAGCGGAGCCGAGACGAAGAGCCTCTACGGAAGGGAGAGCCCCGTCGTGTCGGTCGCAAACTGCATCATAGCCGAACGCGCCGGATTCAAATTCACAAGCACCGACCACACTGGCGTTGATGTTCCGGTCTACGCAATTGGAGCCGGCTCCGAGAATTTCGCTGGCAGCTACGACAACACCGAGATATTCGCCAAGCTGCGCGATCTGATGAAATTGTCCGTCGCATCAATGCAGGCAAGCAGATAAAAAAACATCGCTGAATGCAAAATCAACAGTTTTTTTAGAATAAATGAGGTAATTGCAAAACTCCTTTCGCGGGCATGGCAACACGTGATTTCATATGTGTCAAGAGCATGCCCTCGCCAGCCCTTTGGTGGCGGGCAAGCCTCCACGCCGATTTTTGCGAAAAATCGGCGTAAAAATGGAGGGACGCGGTTTTTCCTGCGGCAAGCGTCGCTTCGCTCGGCAAGGCGCGTCCGGAGTTTTGCAATTGGCTAGCTTATCATAAAGCCTTCGTGATTTGATTTTAAGAATTTTTTCGCGGGAAAGGCGGGCTATCCTTGCGTCTTGGGAATGAAGTCGGTCCTGTTCATGTATTCAATGTGGAACTTTCCCTCCGTGAAGAGAATCTTTGTCACCGAGCAGTTGTCAACGACAGGCATTGTCACCCCGCAGACCACTTCCACGAGCGCGACTATCGAGGCCCAGTGGGCGACCAGTATAGCCTTTGGAAAGCGCCCTCCCATGCGCGGGTCTTCGGACACCAGCGTATTCCGCAGAATGGCCAGTCTCACGCGCATCTCCTCGTGCGTCTCGTGCTTCTCCGGCATCCACGCCCCGTCATGGTATCTGCCCACGATTCCCGGGATGGACGACGCTATCTCCTTCAGGGATTTGAACTTGGTCTTGTCCGGGAACAACTTGTCGCTGTAGAGCTCGTGCAGAAGCGGCTCGAGGACTATGCCTCCCGGCATCTTGTCCGCTATGCTCTGCGCCGTCTGGATGCATCTCATGAACGGGCTGGACATTATCAGCGCGCTGCCATAGCATTCCTTGTGCAGAAATTCCGCGCAGAACGCCGCCTGGGCGCGGCCGTTGGGCGAGAGCGGGGCGTCGGGATCCGCCGCAAGACCTATGTTCCCGAGAGACTCCCCGTGGCGGACTATGTAGAAATATTTTCTCTGCATCGGACATCCTGGCTTTGAAAAGCACGAATGAATCGGAATATTATATGCCGTCAAAGCGAATTTGAAAATAGGCTTTGCCAGACAGGGGGCGTAACGGTCGGGATGATAGAGAATCTTAGAATACGGAATTTTGCGCTGATAGACGATCTCAGGATGGAGCTTTCGCCCGGATTCAACGTGATCACGGGGGAGACCGGAGCGGGGAAGACCATCATAATGCAGGCGGTTGGGCTCCTCCTCGGGGAAAGGGCGTCTAAGGATGTCCTCCGCTCCGGTTCGGAGAGCTGCGAGATATCGGCCGAGATCAAGCTTGGCAAATCCCTGCGCAAAAGTCTTGTCTTCCTGGAAGACCTTGGAATCGAGATTCCAGAGGACGAGAACATCATCCTGCGCCGCACGATAGGCGCGTCGTCCTCGAGGAATTTCATCAACGACTGTCCGGTCTCCCTCCAGACTCTGAAGACCCTTGGCGAAATACTGATAGACACCCACGGCCCGCACGAGCACCAGTCCGTGCTGAAGCAGTCGGTCCAGCTCGATCTTCTGGACCGCTACGCCGGGCTCGAAAACCAGGTCTCGGAATGCCGCAGGCTGTATAGTTCCTGGAAGGATGCGATAGAGGAGAAGGATTCCTTCGAGAAAGACATCCCGGACGCCCGCGAGGAGGACTATCTGAAGCACAGTGTGGAGGAGATACGTTCCGCGGCCCCGGTCGAAAAGGAGGACGAGGACATATCGTCCCGCCACAGGCTCATATCCAACTCCCAGGCCATTATCGAGAGCGCAGGAGCGGCGGTGAAGATTCTCGCGGAATCGGAGGACAGCATGCTCGAAAAGCTCTTCGAGGTCAACAGGACTTTGCTGTCCCTTGAAAAATGCGATCCGGACAAGGCGGCATCCTTCATGGCCGAGACGGAAGACATACGGACCAGAATATCATCCCTCTCGGACAGCCTCCGTGACTACGCCGGATCGGTGGAGATGGACGAGAAGGAGTTTCTGCGCATAGAGGAACGGATCAGGATTCTCTCCACGCTGAAGCGCAAATACGGTCCGGAGATAAAGGACGTGCTCAAGGCCGCGGAGGATGCCGAGGCGAAGCTGGAGAAAATACGCAATACCGCCGAAATCAGGGAAAAAATGGATGCGAAAATCGCAGAGGCGAAGGCGGGGTTGGACAAGGCGGCATCGGCCCTGGGCCGCAGGAGAAAGGCGGCATCCGCGAAATTCGCAAAGGAGGTCGAAGGCGAACTGAGGAAGCTGGGGTTTGCAAAATCAGCCTTCTCGGTGGAATTCTCCACGGCCGATCCCGGCCCCGACGGCTCCGACAGGATAGAGTTCATGTTCTCGGCCAACCCGGGGGAGCCCCCGAAAGCCCTCAGGAACGTCGCGAGCAGTGGAGAGATTTCGAGGGTCATGCTCGCGCTCAAGACCGTCCTGGCGGCGGCGGACTCCGTCCCCATACTGATATTCGACGAGATAGACTCCAACATAGGCGGGACCACCGCCTCGGTTGTCGGGAGGGAGCTTGCGAAACTCGCGAAGACGCATCAGCTTCTCTGCATTTCCCATCTCCCGCAGGTTGCATCGGAGGCCGACACCCATTTTGTAGTTGAGAAGAGCAGCAGGGCTGGCCGGACATTCACCAGCATATGCAGGATAGGGGGGAAGGACAGGATAGCGGAAATCGCAAGGATGCTGGGCGGGACCGACGCCGCCCTCAGACATGCGATGGAAATGCTCTCCGTATAATCATTTCCCGATGATTTTCTCCACGGCATCGTCGAAAATTTCCTTGATTTTTCCCTTTTGTTCCCCTTCCACGCCGTCATTTCCGGGTTTTTCGCAGACTGGCTCCGGCTCCGCCCAGGTGATCAGCTCGTCGGAGATGAGGACGGCGCCGTATTCGACTGCATCCTTCCATTTCTTCTCCATGCCGAGACTGCGGACGCTTTCCTCCTTGATGTCTATCTTCCCGAAGGAGGCCGACTGCAGTCCCGGGATTGCCGCGGCGGAATTTCCGACCGGGAAGCTGATGTAGTCGCCCTTCATCATGTCGGTGAACCTCACGCAGACGAGCAATGTGGCGTTGTGGAGAGTCTTCTCGTCGTTGTTTTTCAGGGTCACGGCCGGGCTGCCGGACATCCACGACTGCTCGATGGCGATGTTGTATCTCTCGCTCACGAGTATCTCGCGCATGTCCGTGCCGAGGAAGTCGCGGCAGAAGAGGAAGTCGTTCAGGACCTTGTCCCACTGCCCCTGCAGTCTCCTCCTGAAGAAATGTTCGAATATCTTCTGTTTCGCCTTCTCCCTCTCTCCTTTCGCCAGGAGGAGCCGGGCTTTCTGGAAGTCCGGGCTGAAATATCCCGCGCCGGACATGATTCCGCGATAGCATCCGATTATGACCCTTCCCTCCTTCGAGCGGTTCAGGAAAGCTCTCTTTCTGTAGAGGTCCAGCCTGTTCTCTATCTTCTCCCCCTGCCGGGGATAATACGCCGCGGCCTGGTCGAAATCGAGGACGGCCCCCTCGATGTCGCCGTCCTTGAATCGCTTCACTCCGCGCAGAAGGTATGCCGGGGCGGACTGCCCGTTGCTGGACTCCAGCATTTCCTCCATGGTGGATGCCGCCTCGGCCTGGCCGAGCTCCGCCCCGCCCTCGAGAAGCGATACGCAGAGGAGGATGGATGATTCCTCGTCGTGCCTGAAGACTTCCCGGGCCGAGCGAGCCGATTTCGACATCTCCGCCCAGTCGCGCTCGTAGAAGGCCAGATAGGCCCTGTCCCTCGCCGCGCAAAGCCTGTCCCATTCGGAGTAGTATTTTGCGGAGACTGCGGAATACTCGAAGAGGACGGCGAGTATCTCGGATGAATTCTCGTCGAGGCGCCTCTTCATGTCGCGTTTCAGGTTTGCCTCCTCGATTCTCTTTTGCCAAATTCTCTTTGCCTGTTCGCGGTCCGCATCGAGGACGGGCACGAGCGAGCCGCCGGTGATGGAAAGCAGATCGAGCATCGCCCCCGAAGTGGTCTTGTAGAGGGACTCCATCTCGGCGATCCGATCCCTTGCCTCCACGAGATTCTTGTAGGCGTTGAAGAATTTCGCCCTCAGGAGGCGGACATCGTGGGCGACATGTTCGGACTGGCTGGACACGATGAATTCGGTCATGTCCTCGAAACTCGATGACTCCTTCAGCGCCTTCTCGATGGAATAGAGCGCCATCACGGTCTGCTCTATGTCGTATTTGTCCCGGACGGCTTTATCTCCTGGCTTCTCCATCTCGTCGAGCTTTTCCTCGGCATCCTTGATGAATTCTGGTTTGCCGCCGCCGCCGTCCTTGAGAAGAATCATTGTCAGCAGGACGGCAAGGAGAACGACGATGGAGCAGACAAGCACTACCACGCAGCCTTTCGATGATTTTCTTCCTAGTTCCATGAACATCCTCAACGCGGTTGCCCCGTTCGCCAGTTGCCCTAGACATTGCAATTGGCGATTCAGAAAAAAAGGCGCCTTCACGGCGCCTTTGGATGCTTCGTTTATCTATTCCGTTCTTAAAACACGACCGGTATTACGACCTGTGTTCCGGATTTTGGTTCTCCGACGGCGCTGGCCGATGGATTGGCCTTCTTGAGATCCTCCGTCTTGACCCCGTAGAACTTGGCTATCTCCGACCAAGTTTCCCCCTCAGAGACATCATGCATGGTGCCTTTGATGTCGTCCATGAGCGGGGCGGTGGACGGGGCGGGAGACGGCGTCATGGCGCCAGGATTGTCCTGAATGGACTTGCGGTCTTCCTCGGTGATGACATCGTCAAGTCCTCCAATGCCCGTGTCCATCGTGTCAACCTCGATGTCGGGTTCTGCCGGCGGAGCGGCCTTGTCCTCGACAGGGGTGCCGGAGACAAGCGGTTTCGAGACCGCTTCCCCAACTGCGGGGCCCGAGCCTGAAATCCTCAACTTCTGTCCAACCTGCAGAGGTGCCTTGGAGTCCATGCCATTGGCGGCCGCGACCTTGTCCACGGAGGTATTGAACTTTTTGGCTATCTTCCAAAGGGAATCCCCGCTCTTCACCGTGTATATCCCGTCTGCGGGAATTTTTTCCGTGCCTGCGGACTTGGTTCCGCCCTTGCCACCGGCTGCGGCCACTTTTTTGATCGGAGGCAGCTTGTTTTCCGGAATCAGCGCTCCGCCCGGAGGAATCCTGACGATGTCTCCAACTTTCAGTATTTTCTTCAGATCCATGTTGTTGAAGGCGGCAAGCTCCTGCATGCTGACTCCATGGATGCGGGCGATCTTCCATAGGGAATCGCCTTTCTTGACGGTGTAGGAGAGAGCTTCGATCTTCGGCTCGACGAAGGGGGGCACGTCTGGAATCGGCGCTATGTTGCTGTCAATCGGCGGAAGAGCCGCGAGGCCGCCGGACGATATCTGGTCAGACGGAGCCGGGATGAATGGCCTGTCCGTCAACACCTTGTCGCTGCTGCATCCTGCAAGCACGGCCATGGAGACAGTGCCTGCAACCACGATAGCCCTTCCCAAAACAGATTTCGACAACGCCTTCACTTTGAAAACCTCCGGTTGATTATTTCTACGAATTTCTCTCCGCGCTCCTGATAATTCCTGAACTCGTCCATGCTGGCGCACGCCGGGGACATGAGCACCACGTCTCCCCGCTCCGCCTCTTCGCAGGCGGAAAGAACAGCATCTGTGAAATTCCTTAATAGAGCACAAGCAATCCGCTTTTTCAATAGGTTGAACAATTTTTCTTTGCACTGGCCTGTTATGTAGGCTTTTTTGATATGCCGCCGTCTCGTCAAGATCGGAGAGAAATCCATGTCCTTGTCTAGCCCCCCGAGTATGAGCCTCACGTTTCCCTCGCCGCCAAAAAGGTCGAGCGCGGCCAGCACCGAATCCGGATTCGTAGCCTTGGAGTCGTTCACGTATTTGATTCCATCCCTTTCGAGGACGAGTTCGAGCCTGTGTCTGCCGAGCCTGAACGAGGAGATGGCATCCGTGATTTTCGACTCCATAGTGCGGAATTTTGCTCCGAGGAACAATTTCACCAGCAGCAGCGCCGCCGAGATGTTCTCTGCGTTGTGTCTGCCGGGAAGCCCCTCCGGAATCGGGGCGCGGAACGCCCGCCCGGTCCGTTTCAAATGTATGGCGGCATCCTCCGGGAATGCATCGGCTCCCGGCAGCCTTCTGTTTGAAAATACGAAAGGCTTCCCCCCTCCGCAATGCCTTCGATAGGGGTCCAGGAGAGAGGCGTTTATCACCGATCGCCGCGGCCCGATGTTTTTGAAAAGACTGAATTTCACCTCCTCGTATTCATCGAATCCGGAATACCTGTCCATGTGGTCGGGGCTTATGTTGAGGAGAGCGGCGGCGGATGGCCTGAAACCGGGGCTTCTCTCGAGCTGGAACGAGCTCACCTCGACGACGTGGACATCGTATGAGGACTCCCTGATGACCGCCTCGGACAGCGGGAATCCGGTGTTGCCGGCCGCGGACGCGCGGATTCCGAGGCTGTTCAGAATGTGTGCGCAAAGCTCCGTCGTGGTGGTCTTGCCGTTGGTCCCGCCTACGGCCAGAATCGGCTTTTCCGCGAAGCTCGCGCCAAACTGGAGTTCAGAAACGACTGGAATCTTCAGTTCCTCTGCGAATTTCGCAAGCCGCGAATTTCGCGGGATTCCCGGACTTGTCACTATCAAATCGGCCTTGGCTCTCCCCGGGAAATCCCCGCCGAGGAAAAAACGCGAGGTTGATCCCTCCATTCCGGAGGCGAACTCGACGAGGTCGGGCGTTTTCTTCTCGTCAATGGCGACAAGCTGGATTTCCTTGGAAATGGCGAGTTCGCAGGCGGCCTTGCCGCTCTTTCCCAGACCGAGTATTAAAATCGCCTTCCTCATCTTATCTTCAGCGCGGCCATGCCCAGTATTGCGAATATCCCTGCGAGTATCCAGAATCGGACGACTATCTGAGTCTCGGTCCAGCCTTTCCTTTCGAAATGATGGTGGAGCGGAGAGCAGAGGAATACCCTCCTGCCGGTCAGCTTGAAGGACGCAACCTGGATTATCACCGAAAGAGCTTCGATTACGAAGACCCCCCCTATCACGACCAGATTCAATTCCTGTCGGACCAGGACGGCTATCAGCCCTATCGAACCGCCGAGCGCGAGGCTGCCGGTGTCGCCCATGAACATGGACGCCGGATGGCAGTTGAACCATAGGAAGCCTATGCACGCGCCGCATATCGCCATGGCGAAGACCACCACCTCCGAGGAGCCGGAGATAAATGGGATGTTCAGATACCCGGCGAAAATCCTGTGTCCGCACATGTAGGCGAAGACCGCATAGGCGAGGGAGCAGAATATTGAACAGCCTGCGGCGAGGCCATCCTTGCCGTCGGTGAGGTTCACCGCGTTCGAGCTGGAGACTACGACAAGGGCGCCGAGGGAGATGGCGAGCAGCAGAGGGAGGCCGGTCAGCACGGGGTTCTTGAGGAAGGGCAGATATATCTCCCTGAGGAGGCCGCCGGTGGCGGGCATGAGGTCGAGGAGATAGACGGCAAGCACCGCTACCGCTATCTGCAGGAGGAGCTTCAACCTGCCCGGTATGCCGTCCCTGCGCTTCAGCGCGACCTTGGCGTAGTCGTCGGCGAATCCGACAGCGCCAAGAAGGAGAAGCACCCCGGAGAAGATCCACACCATTTCATTCGTGGACGAAGCCCATAGTATCGTCGAGAGGAATATCGTCAGGACGATGAGGACTCCGCCCATGCTCGGAACCTTGTCCTTGCGCGAATCCAGATATTCCTCCGGGACAAGCCCCTTCAGTCTGGACGGGGCGACAGTCTGCAGCCTCCTGAGGGCTCTGATCGTGTAGGGTCCGAACAGCATCGAGAGGATGATGGCCGTGAAGAAGGCGCCGCCGGCGCGGAACGTCACATATTGGAAGAGGCGCAAAGGCCCGAAATAAACATCGAAGTCGGATATGTATTGGAGCATTCTCTGCCAGTCTTTTTTTTCGGCAAGATAACTACCCACGGCGATTTTTCAAGCCCGGACAAATGATTTCGGCCCGGATTCCGCCCGGCGGAATCCGGGCGCTGGAGATTGGACAATATTTATGACATTAACCGGCCATTTTATTTCCCTCCAAGGCGACAAGAGCCTCATTGGCAGCCTCTTTGCGAATGAGACTGACAAGTTCCCTTACGGACGGTCTTGTCTGCGGGGTCTTTCTCCATGCGGGAAGTGCACCGAACACCTCGTCGGATCGCCTGTCGCCGAGTGCCTGGATGCTTGCAAGGAGAAGGCAGGCATGACATGCGGCCGCGAGGGCTGGAGCCTTTTCGACGGATGTTTTGTTCCAGACCTGCGCCTGTCCGACTCCGACAACTGTCTTGGCATCCCTGAACGCCACCTCTATTTCCCATCTTGCCAGATACGCCTCGACGAGTGTTTTGAGCGGGAGCGCTCCGGAGTTGAGCGCAAAAAGAAAGGCCGGCTGGCGGTATAGGAGGCGTGATCCCCTCCTGAGGCGGTATCCAGCCTGTTTGATGACGATCAGCCTCATGGGCTTGTCGCCTGCGACTCCCGGCCAGCATAACGCCCCATCCCGGAATCGCAGCCAAGTGCCTCCTCTACGATGTGCCCGAACATTTCGTCATGGCTCCATTTGGCTCTGGAGAAGAGTTTGTAGTCGGAGCTCCAATCCAAATGCTCCCGCCCGTTCCACCTGATGGAACTGGTGATGGCCTTGGGCCCGTGCCCGCAAATGAGCCCGATGGCCTCTTCCTTCGCCTTTCTTCTCGCCCGTGGATCCTTGAAGGCCGATACCGCAGCCCCGACAATGTCCCGATAGGAATCTATAAACCTGCCTTCCATCTTCAGTTCCCTCCTCTGCCTGTCAGGGCGAAAACGTTCCTGCCAGCGCGGCGGAAGTCTCTTCCGTCCAATATCTTCTTCGTCATGGCCGAGACGACGGACTCCCTCTTCAGCTTGACGGAATACTTTCGTCTCGCCCTGTCAATGATCTCATTGACGTGGAGGGGCTCTCCGGCCTCCGTAAGTATGTCTTTTATTATTGACCTGAAAAAGTGATAGAAAGAAGATAAAAGGGGGTCTTGACTTTTTTAAACATTTGTGGTATAATTAGTTGCATG
>DYMC01000246.1 GCA_020721745.1 Lentisphaera sp.
CGATTACGATTGTCGGCGATCCGAAACTGCCGGAATACAAGGACGGAGCAAAAGTTTCATTCGAGCTTAATGGCTTTTGCGCGCTTGGCGATGAGCATCCGGAGATATTAAAAAACGGCACTATCACTGAAAAAGGCAGAACAGGATTAAAGACATCCCGTGTCGTGTTTGACAAAAAAGAAACAAGGTTTGTTTTGACGGGCGAGCCGGGGAAATATTTCGAGTATCGTCATCGCTTCGCCGAGCCGGTGGAGTTGGAGGCGGTGTCGGAGCTATCGGGAGTAAAGACATTGAAATACGTTTACAAGAAAGAGGCGCAACTGCTGGAGGTTTTCGGATATTTCCCGCTTTTGAAGCCGTTCGAGGTGATTGACGACTACACGCCGGAAGAGAAGATGGGATTCACTCCCGATCCCGAGAATCCGTATTCGCTTTCGGCTGAGGCCCGTAAGAACTGCATTCCAGCCGAATTTGCCGCCTACGAGAAAGGCAAAAGCGCGATACTTGTCATCCAATTCAGGGTCAAGTGAGCCGATTGCGGAGATGCCTTATCTCATGGACCGTCGCTATTTTCTCCTCGACGGCGCGTGGACGCAACTGCCGTGAACATCATGGGCTGCCTCCATCACCGCCTCGGCGAGCGTGGGATGCGCGTGGATCGCTTTCCCAAGCTCATGCGCGGTGATCTCCATGTTCATGGCAGTGGCCGCCTCGGCTATGAGATCCGTGGCATGAGGACCAAGCATGTGGACTCCAAGGACCTGGTCGCTCCCGGCGTCGGCAACGATCTTGCAGAAGCCCGCCGTCTCTCCCATGGCCATCGCCTTGCCAAGGGCGGCAAATGGAAACTTGCCCGTCCTGTATTTCATCCCCTTCGCCTCGCATTCGTCTTCGGAAAGACCGACCGATGCGATTTCCGGGCTCGTGAATATGCAGTTGGGGACAAGGTCGTCGCGAAATTCGCAGCTATGCCCGCAGGCGTTCTCAGCCGCGCAAATTCCCATCGCGCTCGCCATGTGGGCGAGCTGCATCCTTCCTGTCACGTCTCCTATCGCAAAAATCCCCGGCACCGAGGTCCGGCATCTGGAATCAACTCGGACAAAGCCCCTCTCGTCCGGCCTGACCCCCGTCCGCTCCAAGTCCATGCTTTTTGAAACGGGTCTCCTGCCGACCGCGACCAGAAGGTAGTCGGCCTTGAACTCATCGCCCGCCGTCCTGCAGGAGACCGAATCCTTCCCCGCCTTCACGCTTTCGACCTTGGTCCCCGTCTCGACCTCTATGCCGGCGGCCTTCATCTCCCTTGTCGCCAGCCGGACTATCTCGGAGTCGCACATCGCGAGAACGCTGGGAAGCATTTCCAGAACGACGACCTTGGTTCCGAGCGCCGCGAACATGGAAGCGAACTCGCATCCGATGACTCCTCCCCCGAGTATGACGAGGCTCTTGGGAATATGTGCGATGTCAAGCAGTTCGGTTGAAGTCAGTATCCTGTCCGACTTCGGGATGAACGATGGACATGCCGGCTCAGACCCGCTCGCTATTATGATCTTCTCAGCCCTGATTTCCAGAGATTTGCCGTCCTTCTGCGAGACGCTTATCCTCTTCCTCTCCGCGAATTTCGCAAGCCCCTCGATAAAATCAACCTTGGAGGCCTTGAGAAGAGAGCCTATACCACCGCGCAGCTTCGCCACAATGTCGTTCTTCCTCTTCATCATCGCCGGCCAATCGGGGCTTATCCCCCCCTCGATAGATATGCCGAAAGAAGATGCTCTCCGGGCGGTCTTCAGAACCTCGGTGGACGCAATCAGCGTCTTGGTCGGGATGCATCCCCAGTTGAGACAGGTCCCTCCGGCATAGTCCTTCTCCACGAGCGCGACCCTCGCGCCAAGCTGCCCCGCCCTTATGGCCGCGACATATCCGCCCGGCCCGGCTCCAATCACGCAGACATCATAATCGCTCTTCATTTAGCTGCCTTTTTATTCTGATTCAACAAGAAAATCCATACGGAAGAAACTCGAAGTTTCAAACCGGACAAACAATACTGCTGATTTCCAAAATAGCAACGGAAAACTGCTCCCCCTCCATAATTTTCAGCAAAGAGTGAATATTTGCCGTAGGAGTTCAGCTAAGACGTGAGCCCGCCGCAGGGGCGGGCAAGCCTCGCAACGTCTCAGGAATGACGGGGTTTGTTGAATTCCTACCCTTTTCGGAGCCACCAAGCAACGGATCGTCCTTGAGGTCTTGCAACCACTCCGGACACCCCAAAAATATGG
>DYMC01000247.1 GCA_020721745.1 Lentisphaera sp.
AGGCTGGAAAATCCGTCGGGGCGACCCGTGCGGGTTCGATTCCCGCCCCGGGCACTATGAATAAAAAAAAACAAAAAAAGGGTGAAGATGACAGAGAAGAATTTACGGGTGGATCAAGTTGCGCCTTATTTCGACATCGGGGGTGTTTTTATCTCTGCCCGGCCATATGGATCAGGGCACATCAACGACACGTTTCTGGCTGAATTCGATGGAGCCCCCAGGCGCAGATACATATTCCAACGCATCAACCACAGGATATTCAAGATGCCGGAGAAGCTCATGGAGAACATTGAGCGCGTGCTCTCGCATCTTGCGAAGATTGATGGCAACGGGAGTTCCAGGCGGCACATGACGCTGATCCGGGAGAAGTCGGGCGCGAATTTCCACTTGGACAAGGACGGAAACTACTGGCGCGCCTATGTCTTTGTGGAGGGGGCCCGGACATATGAGGTCCTGGAGACTCCGCGCCAGGCATACGAGGCTGCGAAGGCCTTCGGCAGATTCCAGAGGCAGCTCGCATCTCTCGGCGGGGAGAGGCTCCACGAGACCATACCGGATTTTCACAACACACCGAAAAGGTTCGACACGCTGCGGAAAATGATAGAGAAGGATCCTTGCAATCGTGCGAAAATCGCAAGGGAGCAGATAGACTTTGTGATGAGCCGTGCGCAGATCGTCCCGCGCCTCGAGGAGCTCAGGAGAAAAGGGGCGATACCGGAGATCATCACGCACAACGACACAAAAATAAACAATGTCATGCTGGACGAGGATACGGGGGAGGGGGTATGCGTGATAGACCTGGACACCGTCATGCCGGGGATATCGCTCTACGACTTCGGGGACATGGTCAGGACATCCGGAGCATCCTCCGCGGAGGACGAGAGAGACCTCTCGAAGGTCCGGATGAGGCTCGATGTCTTCGATTCGCTCGCCAAAGGCTATCTCGAAGGCACTGGAGGTTCTCTGAACAAGGTTGAAATGCAGAACATGCCCTTCAGCGGAAAACTCATAACTCTCGAGATAGGAATACGTTTCCTGACCGATTTCCTCGAGGGAGACGTCTATTTCAAGACAAAGCGGGAAGGTCACAATCTGGACAGATGCAAAGTCCAGTTCAAACTTGTCGAGTCTATTGAACGCCAGGAGGAGCAGATGATGAAGATGGTGGCCGGCTGCTGAGTGGGAGTTCAGTGAATATTTACAACCCTTCTATTTCGTAAATGAAACTTGTCCCCAACCAATAAATGCGGAGGTTATGAAATGAGGATACTGGTTACAGGCGGAGCGGGATTCATAGGGAGCCATGTGGTCGAGGAGTTCCAGGGGAAGGCTGAAGTCAGGGTGCTCGACAACTTCAGAACTGGAAGGAAGGAGAATCTGAGGAGTTTCAAGCACGAGCTGATAACTGGCGACATTACCGACAGGGATGCCGTGAGGAAGGCGATGCAGGGAGTTGACTACGTCTTTCACATGGCCGCCATGATAAGCGTGGTGGAGTCCATGGAGAAACCGATTGAATACACGAAGGTCAACACCATCGGCATGCTGACCGTGCTCGAGGAGGCCGCCGCGGCGAAGGTGAAGAAGCTCTGCTTCTGCAGTTCCGCGGCCGTCTATGGGGAGAATCCGGAGTCCCCGAAGCGCGAGACGATGAAGCCCGAGCCTCTCAGCCCATACGCGATAAGCAAGCTTGACGGTGAATACTACTGCGAGATGTTCGCCCGCGAAGGCAGGCTCAAGACGGCATGCATGAGATATTTCAACGTCTTCGGTCCGCGCCAGGACCCGAAGAGCCAGTACGCGGCGGCCATCCCGATATTCGTGTCGAAGGCGGTGGGAAACGAGAAAATCTGCATATACGGCGACGGCGAGCAGACGCGAGACTTCGTCTATGTGAAGGATGTTGTGGCGGCCAACGTGCATCTCTCCCGCAGCGAGGCATGCGGCACCTTCAACGTGGCGTATGGGAGGAAAATCAGCATCAACGATCTTGTCGGGAAGGTGCTTGCGATGACCGGCTCCGCCTCAAAAGTTGTGCACGAGCCGCCGCGCCCGGGCGAGATAAAGCACTCGCTCGCTTCAATTGAAAAGCTTCTCGCGACCGGCTTCAAGCCTTCCCACGACTTTGATCGCGGCCTTGAGGCGACGGTGGAGTATTTCAGAAATCTGAAGTAGAGGTTTCCGCTCTTCATGCCGGATATGACTGATCTGGTCAGTCTGAGGTAATTGCAAAACTCTTTTCGCGGGCATGCAACACGTGATTTCATACGTGT
>DYMC01000248.1 GCA_020721745.1 Lentisphaera sp.
TCTCAAGACCAATCTCGTCCATGGAAACTCCGTCCGTCCCGTTCAAAACAGATTCCTTCTGTATCATTGTCAATGCATAGTATACACGACCGTGTCCACAGGACAAGCCCTACGCAACGGGCCGAGACGGCAAATATTCGCCGAACAACCCACCCGCGATGCTACTGCAGGCTGCTGCCCTTGACGAGCATGCGCCTGAACTCCCTGGGCGTCATCGAGATGTGCTTCAGGAAGACCTTCGAGAAGTAGCTCTGGTCGGCGAATCCGCATTTGCCCGCTATCTCCCCCACGCTCAGATCGGTGTAGGCGAGCAGCCTCTTCGCCTCCTTCATCCGCGTCGCATTCAGATGCTCAGAGAACGACATCCCGGTCTCGTCCCGCAGCCTGTGCATCACGGTAGATGCGCTGGCCCCGGCGTAGGATGCCACGTCCTCCACCTTCATGTCCTCGTGGAATCGGGTCCCGATGAAATGCAGGATCTTCCTCAGAGTCTCCGTTCTGGCTACCTTCGCAGACTCCGGCTGGCTCAAAAGCATCTTCTGGAACTTCAGGCAGAGCTGCTCCGCCCCGCTCTCCTTCGAGAGATTCTCCACTTCCAAGGAAAAGTCGGAAAGCTGGGCAGGAGTCGCCCCCCCCCTGCGCGCACGATGCATCCTCATCATTGCCAGCGCAACCAGCATTGAACTCCTCAGAGCCTCCAGATTCCCGGAGCTCTCCGCAGTGGTCGCCCCGAGAAACTCGTCTATCCTCCTCCTCAGTATCCTCTCGTCGCCTGAATCCGACGCCTTCGCCATCTCAAGCGCCAGAAAGCAAATAACTCTCTCCTTGTCCATCGAGATCGCACGGAGGTCCTCCGCACGGCCAGATATCCTGTTCTGCTGGCTCCATATCTCGGCGTTCAAGGAAAAACGCCCGGGGTCGAGAAGTCCCGACGAGCATACCGCCTCCTTCATGAACTCCCCGAAACTGCGGAAGTCCATCTGCCCCATCTCCTCCGTCCCCTGGAATGCACTGACCAAACCCGATATCCTTCCCGACGGATCCAGCTTGTTCAGCGTGGCCATGATCTGGTACGTGCTCCGCTGAAACGCACCCTCCGGGAAAAGCCCGCCTATCTCTATCGCCCCGTCTATCCTGTCACCGTCAGGCTCAGAACACACCGGCACTATTATCCCGTAAAGACCCAGCCAGCACTTGAACGTGTAGGCCTCTCCACGCAACCAGGCCTGGTATGACGCCGACTTCGCGTTCTGAAGACATTGCCCGGACATCTTCGCCCCCTCCACACAGGCCGCACACAAACGGCAGAAGGCTCCACCAAACATCGGACGCGACTTGCCCTCAAAATCATAAAACACCGCACCATATCGGGCATAGTTCTCTATGTCCGACAAAACATTCTCGACTTTCTTGTAGAAAAGCTCGTCCATAACCAATTATTGCAGGATTTTACGGAGAAATAGCACGCAATTACTAGAAGTCCAGTGAAAAACTGGCTAGCTTATGCATGTTCAAAAATCAAAAAGGGAGTTTTCAATGAGTGCAGAATTACTCGGGCAGATCAAGGAAGCGTTGATGAAAGGCAAGGTCAACGATGTGAAGGCTCTCACGGAAAAAGCTGTCGCCGAAAAAATTCCGGTCGGAGAAATCCTCGAGAAGGCCCTGATCGGCGGAATGGCCATCATCGGCGAAAAATTCAAAAACAACCAGGTCTACGTCCCGGAAGTCCTGATCGCAGCCCGCGCCATGAACATGGCAATGTCCATCCTCAAACCCCTGCTCAAGGCATCCGATGTCAAGACAAAGGGAATAGTCTGCATCGGAACAGTCAAGGGCGACCTCCACGACATCGTCAAAAACCTCGTCCGCATGATGCTCGAAGGCGCAGGCTACGAAGTGATAGACCTCGGCGTCAACGTGGACTCACAAAAGTTCGTTGACTGCGTGAAGGACAAAAAACCACAGGTTGTCGCCATGAGCGCTCTGCTCACAACCACCATGGGCTCGATGAAATCCACCATCGAAGCTCTCAAGGGCGCGGGACTCAAAGTCAAGGTCGTCGTCGGCGGCGCACCCCTCACCGAAAGCTTCGCAAAGGAAATCGGGGCCGACGGCTACGCGCCGGACGCCGCATCCGCAGTTGACGTGGTTGGCGGCCTCGTCGCAGCATGAACCCGAATCCCGCACCTGCAGGCAGCAAAATTCGCAGGTAAGCCGAGCCAATTGCAAAACTCCGGACGCGCCTTGCCGAGCGAAGCGACGCTTGCCG
>DYMC01000249.1 GCA_020721745.1 Lentisphaera sp.
AAGAAGATTGAGGAGGAGCAATGACCGCCAACACCGCACGCATCTTGTGCTCGATCATTCTCATTCTCCTCTCGGCAGCCAGTCTCCACGCACAGGGGATTCTCGGCGGCGACCCCATGCGCCTGCCAGACGGAGTCGAGGAGACATATTCCAAGGGATTGGCCTTCCTGAGCAAAAAACAGTCCGAGAATGGAAGCTGGAACTTGAGCCAATATGGCAAGGAGCCCGGTGTAGTGGGGCTCTGCGTCGTGGCCTTCCTCGCGCACGGCGACGATCCAGAGACAGGCCCCTACTCCCGGAACATCGCGGGCGGCCTGGATTTCATCATCAAGAGCATGCGAAAAGAGAACGGATACATCGGCAACTCGATGTATAACCACGGATTCGCCACCCTCGCACTCGCGGAGGCCTACGGAGCCGTCCAGGACGACAGACTGGGACCCGCCCTGGAAAAGGCAGTCGCGCTCATCGTCTCGTCCCAGAAGCGAACCCCCTACGGAGGATGGAGATATTCGCCGGAAAGCAACGATGCGGACACCACCGTCAGCGGGGCCTGCATGGTAGCGCTACTCGCCGCGGCCAACGCAGGGATCAAGGTCCCGGACGAGAGCATAAGAAAGGGTCTTGAATTCTACGAGTCCTGCCAGGACCCCGACGGAGGCATAGGCTACACGAACACGCAGGGGCCAAACACCATAAGGACCGGCATCGCCGCAGTAGTCTGGGCGATAGCAAAAAAAAAGAAGAGCAGCCAATATGTCAAGGCCATGAGCTACCTGAAGGGCGGCGGCCCCGACAGGATCGAGGAGTCATACCTCTTCTACGGCCTCTACTACCTCTCCCAGGCCTACTTCCATCACGACCCAGTCCAATGGGAAAGATGGAACCTCGCGAACATAAAATTCCTCAGGACGCTGCAGTCCGACGACGGCTCGTGGAACAGCAGCTTCGGACCGGAGTTCAGCACCGCGGCCGCGCTCCTCTCCCTCGCGCTCAACTACAGATACCTCCCGATATACGAGAGATAGCCGGAACTGTCAATCCTAAAAATTCCTTTCTTTCCTTTGTTGCCTTCTTGTAGAAGAAGAAAAGTTTTGCGATTGCCCCGGATATAAAGATTCTATGGACGACGTGCTCCAGTGAATATCTACAGTTGAACTTTCATCCCCATATGGCATATTGCAGACGATGAACTCGACAGAATCCAGCCATGCCAGACGCGTGCTCGTCACAGGCGGAGCCGTCAGAATCGGCGCCGAGATCGTCCGCGCCTTCGCGGTCCGCGGGATCAAAGTTGTCTTCACATTCAGCAAGTCAAGGGACGAAGCCGCGAAACTCCTCGGGGAAATCGGCGGAGAACGCGCAGGCCATCGCAGCCTCCGCCTCCCGCTCGACAAGAAAATACCGGAGAATCTCTTCGCGAAGCTCGGACAAATTGACATCCTCGTGAACAACGCATCGTCGTATCCCCCGGACGGCATCGCCGAAGAAAGCCAAACTCAGATCGAGGACCAGCTCAGGGTCAATCTCATCGCCCCAATCGTGCTGTCCCGCCTTTTCTCCATGCAGAATATCCGCTCAGGCTCCATAATAAATCTCCTCGACTGCAGGATAACAGGACTCGACAGGGCGGACGGCTCATACTGGCTATCGAAGAAGGCCCTGGATGACGCTACGGAGATGCTCGCCGTCAAACTCGCTCCGCGAATCCGCGTCAACGCCGTCGCCCCTGGAGCCATGCTCCCTCCGTCCAACGGGGGAAATTTCTCCGCGGCAGCAGCGGCGAAGGCCGCGCCTCTGGGAAAACTCCCATCCATGAAGGACCTGACAAACGCGATAATCTTCCTGGTGGAAAACGAATCCATAACCGGACAAACCATTTTCGTGGACTCGGGAAGGCACCTGAACAATGCAAAACTCCACTCATGACCCCGATATTTAGAATATTTTGTAAAACATGATTCTGACTTGATGTTTTCATGACTTGCGCATATCACCAATAGCCATCAAGTCAAACAGATGACCATACACACTTATCCACGATCATGGAATATAGCTCGAATCACTCATCATCCAAATACTCTCCCCCTTCGCCGTCCCCCACTTGCTTTTTTAAGGCTTGGCGATATATTAAGATTGCCAAGAGAGCTTTACAGGTCGCAAAGGCATCCGGCCGCGACTTGATGTTTAAGCTCCGACTTGATACTAATACACTGTTAAAATCAAAAAAATATCTCGCACAAAGACGCAGAGGCTCGAAGGAGAAC
>DYMC01000250.1 GCA_020721745.1 Lentisphaera sp.
GCGCGAAAAACGGGCTGGGAGGGCGGAATTGTAGGTATATGCGGTCGCGGCAAGCGCGGACCCTCCATTTTGGCGCGCCCAAGTGCGGGTGGCGAGGCGATTTGCGGAGTCGTAGGTATAGGTGACGTTCTTTGCATCGGCATCTGTCTGTTGCTTGCCGCCGGAGATGCCTTCACGGAATCAGGTTAAGGTCAACGCGGATTTTGTCCGTTTTTTTAATTCAGCATGACCTGTCCGCCGGTGACCGGGATGGCCTGTCCGGTCTCATATTTCTGCTCGACGCAATATATGATTGCCTTGGCGACGTCGGACGGGTGGCATCCGCGGCCCATGGGGACTTTCGACTCGTAGAATTTCCTCACGTCGGCGATGTTTTTGGCTCCCGGGACCTTTCCGCTCCTGAGATACTGGACGAAGAGGCCGTTGACCGGATCGCTCCAGAGAGGGCCTTCATAGTAGTTGCCCGGGCATATGCTGTTGACCTTGATCTTGTCCTCGAGCAGTTCGAGGGCGAAGCTCTGGGTGAGGCCGATTCCTCCGAACTTGCCGCCGGCGTATGCGGCGTTTTTGGAGCTGCCCACGAGTCCGCTCTTCGAGTTGATCTGGATGATGTCGGAGAACCCGGTTCCCTCGGCGTTCTGCATCGCCATGATTTTCGCGGCGTGCTTTGCGCAGAGGAAGTAGCCGGAGTAGTTGACGGATGTGACGAAGTCCCAGTCCTTCTTCTGGAAGGTCTTCAGGGGACCCGCCTTGAGCACTCCTGCGTTGGCCACGAAGATGTCGAGTCCGCCGCAGGTCTCCACGATTTCGGCCATCATGTTTTCGACCGAGGATTCGTCGGCGACGTTTCCAGGCACTGCGAACGCGGAGTTTTTTACCCCCGTGATTCTGCGAATTTCGCAGGCGGCCTTCTCCGCTCCCTCCCTGTTGATGTCGCAGAGGGCGACGGTGGCGCCCTCCCTGGCCAGTTCGACTGCTATGCCCAGGCCGAACCCCTGTGCCGCGCCGGTTATCGCGGCGATCTTTCCGGCGAGCCGCCCGCCGGATGCCGAGGCGATCTTCTTCCTGTATGACTCGACCTCCCAGTCCTCGATGAAGGAGCGCTGGTCTTTGTCCAGATAGTTTGCTCCGCCGCAGGCCTCCGCCAGTTGCTGGACGAGCGCGGCATCCTTTGCCAATTCGAGAGATGTGGAGGCATCCTTCAATGTTGTTCCGGCGCAGAAGACGGCCTTGCCCGGGACGGACACGAGGACTGGCCTGTAGGAATGTTTTTTCGCGAAGGCCTCAATGGATTCTTTCGACGGGCTGCACTCTTCAAGCGCGAATGATTTCGAGTAGACGATGTGGTCCGGGGTGAGTGGGCCTTTTGCCACGCCGAAGCTTCCGGCGGATGTGACGGCGAGCCGGGTTCCGTCCGACGAGAGCCATGTGCGGAGTCTTGGGGCGAGGTTTTCGACGGTGGCCGGATCGGGTTTTGTCCCGGTCTTCAGATTTGTCTCCGTCCCATTCGTCCTGTAGAAGTTTTCGAGTTTGTCCATGATATCGGAGTATATGGATTTTATCTCCTGCTCGCTGTCGGCGGCGACGAAGACTCCATGGTTCTGGAGGAAAATGGTTTTCGGGCAGTTTTTTCCGGACTTTGCGAATTTCGCAATTTCGTTGTTGATCTTGAGGGCGAGGGTATATCCTGGATTGGTGTATTCGACCCAGTGCGAGTCGGGGAAGAGTTTTCCGCAGATGTCCTTTCCCTTCTTGCCGCAGGTCATTCCGTTGACAAGGGCCGGGTGCAGATGCACTACGAATCTGTAGGGGAGCGCCTCGTGGAGGGGGGTTTCGACCGAGGGGCGGCCTGATGAGTCGTAGCAGACTGCGGCAGCGAGTAGCTGCTTCACGAAGGCCTCCTTCGCGCGGGTGCCTTCGGGGGACTTTTCGGAGAAGACGAGACGTATTTTTTCGCGGGACATTTTTACGAAATCGGATTCCTTTATCTCGGCGAGCGCTATACCGCTTGGTTTGACGTGGAGGAATTTCTCGTCCTTGTATGATGTATTGCCTCCGCCGGCGAGGACGTAGGCCGGATTTTTCCCGTAGAAGTTTGAAAGTTCGGTGATTTTCTTCAAAGACATTTTCGACCTCCTATTGGTTATTGGTCGCTTTTTTCTTTTTTGAGCCAATTGTAAAATTGCCTTTGGAACGCCCCGAGGCGCTTACGCGCCCGGGGCATCAGAGCCAGCCATAGGGCTGGCGATCCTTTAAAAAGG